>JBEPYD010000069.1:0-12880 GCA_041641575.1 Bacteroidales bacterium | reverse complement strand
ACAGGGTGGCAGAAAACATCCCGACCAGAAAATGATTCCAGTGAATACCCGAAATATCCTCTTTGTTTGCGGAGGCGCTTTTGATGGTATTGAAAGAAAAATAGGCCAACGCCTCAACACAAAAGTGGTGGGATATACCGCCTCAAAAACACAGGAAGAAATTGATCGCACTAATCTGTTGCAATACATTGCTCCCCAGGATCTGAAATCCTTTGGTCTAATTCCAGAAATTGTAGGCCGTTTGCCCGTTTTGGCGCACCTGAACCCGCTAAACGCTGAAATTTTAAGAAAAATACTGGTGGAGCCCAGAAATTCCATTATTAAACAATATAAAAAACTGTTTAAAATGGACAAAATTGAACTGGAATTTGAAGATAAAGCCCTTGATTTTATCGTAGAAAAAGCGGTGGAATATAAACTGGGTGCCAGAGGCCTGCGCTCCATTTGTGAAATTATTATGATGGATGCCATGTTTGAATTACCCTCAAAGAATGAAGAGAAGGTTATTATTTCAGCAAAATATGCCCAGCAAAGGCTTGAAAAGTCGAACATAACAAAGCTAAAAGTAGCCTGACAGGAAGTAAAATGTAAATAAAAGTTGTAAATTTTAAATTTTATACTTTACTTTGTTTCCGAAATAAACAAACAATAACACTTGAAGAATTTAAAAAACATATGGTGGTGGCAATATTCCTTACTTTTTCCGTGAGAGGATTTTGCCTGTACCATTAAAAAATATAAAGGCCTACCGATCACGGTAGGCCTTTTTTAGTTTAAAAAAATTGTAAAACGCATAAAAGAAGATCCATGCAAACCTTTAAAATTAAAATCAGTACCCGACAAATACTGGCCGATACCATTACCCCGGTAAGTGTTTATCTAAAAGTCAGGGATATTTTCCCCAATGCAATTTTACTTGAAAGTTCTGACTATCATGGAAGTAAAGGAAGTTACTCCTACATTTGCATGGAACCTATGGCAGAATTTATGGTGGAAGGCAAAACCATCTCGCGCCGGATGCCGTGCCAGCCTTCCGAAGAAACTGAAATCAAAAACCAAAATGATGTGGTGGAGGGATTGCAAAATTTCATCAACAGCTTCAAAGTGGAAGGAGAACCGGGCACTACCAATGGTGTATTTGGCTACTCTGCCTATGATGCAGTTCAGTATTTTGAAGACATCAATCTGAATGCATCAAAGAATGAAGGAAATTCCATTCCTGAACTTAGGTATGCTTTTTATAAGTATATTATTGCAGTAAATCATTTTCAAAATACCCTTACCATTCATGAAAACCTCCTGGATAACCAGCAGGATAATCTTGAAGAAATAATTTCTCTGCTGAACAACCGGAATTTTGCCACCTATCCTTTTGATCCCCGTGGTACAGAAACCTCGGAAATTTCAGATGATGATTACATGCAAATGGTGAGCCGTGGAAAAGAACATTGCCAGCTGGGTGATGTGTTTCAGATTGTATTGTCTCGCCGATTTTCGCGTGAGTTTCAGGGCGATGAGTTCAACGTATACCGGCAATTACGCTCCATCAATCCCTCTCCTTACCTGTTTTATTTTGACTATGGCAACTACAGAATATTCGGATCCAGTCCGGAAGCCCAGATAGAAATCAGCGAAAACAAAGCCTACATTCATCCCATAGCCGGCACATTCAGGCGTACCGGCAACGACCAGGAAGACAAAGAACTTGCATTAAAGCTAATGGAAGATGAGAAGGAGAATGCTGAACATGTAATGCTGGTTGATTTGGCCCGCAATGACCTGAGCAGAAATGCATCTGACGTAAAAGTGGAAACCTATCGTGAAATACAATACTATTCACACGTATTGCACATGGTTTCAATAGTATCAGGCGAACTGGCGAAAGATACTAAAACCGTGCGGGTAATGGCTGATACTTTCCCTGCCGGCACACTATCCGGAGCGCCTAAATACAAAGCCATGGAATTAATAGATAAATATGAAAAATCCTCACGTGGTTTCTATGGCGGATGCATTGGCTACCTGGGGTTTAACGGCGACTGCAACCAGGCCATTATGATACGTTCTTTCATGAGTAAAAACAATACCCTCTATTACCAGGCAGGTGCCGGAATTGTATCTGCATCAGTGGAGGAAAATGAGCTGAATGAAGTCAATAACAAACTTATGGCGCTAAAATCAGCCATTGACCTGGCAAAAAATAATTAAACTTCTTAGGAGTGAAATCCAACATGCCTATATTTTTATGAAAAAAATACTTGTATTCGACAACTACGATTCCTTTACTTATAACCTGGTACACATCATTGAAAAAATACTTGACCAGGATGTGGATGTATATCGTAATGATAAGATAAGCCTTGAAGAGATTGACCGGTATGAGAAGATTATTCTCTCACCAGGCCCGGGTATTCCGAAAGATGCCGGTATAATGATACCACTTATTCAAAAATATGCCGGCAAAAAGGATATGTTTGGTGTTTGCCTTGGCCACCAGGCCATCGCCCAGGCTTTCGGGGGGTCTATCACAAACCTGGACCGTGTATATCATGGTATTTCTACCCCGGTGCAGGTGAAACACCCTGAAGATACCTTGTTAGCTGAAGTTCCTGAAAAGTTCCTTGCCGGGCGCTATCATTCCTGGATTGTAAACAAAGGAGATTTCCCTGCAGAGCTTGAGGTTACCATTGAAGATGAAGATGGCCGGATTATGGGGTTAACCCACAAAAAATATAACATCAAAGGGCTGCAGTTCCATCCGGAATCTGTACTTACAGAGCACGGGGAAAAAATTATTGAAAACTGGCTTAATTCCTGACACATAAAAAAAGCAGACATATAAAATTGATAAATACAATAAAATGAGAGAAATACTGAACCACCTGTACGACCATAAAACACTCCGGCGTGAGGAAGCTGAGGATGTTTTAACACGCATGGCCAGGGGAGAATTTAACAATTCCCAAATTGCCTCCTTCATCTCTGTTTATCTGATGCGAAGCATCAAAGTAGAAGAATTGTCGGGATTTCGGGATGCTTTGCTGAACTTGTGCATACCTTTAGACCTTAGTGATTTTAATACCATTGATATGTGTGGTACTGGCGGTGATGGCAAAAACACATTTAACATTTCCACCATTGCTTCATTTATTGTGGCCGGTGCCGGAGGGCATGTAGCCAAGCACGGGAATTACGGGGTTTCCTCAACATGTGGTTCTTCCAACGTAATGGAGCATTTCGGTTATAAGTTTACCAGCGATCCGGAAATTCTAAAAAAACAGCTCGATAAAGCTGGCATATGCTTTCTGCATGCCCCTATTTTTAATCCTGCCATGAAAAATGTTGCTCCGGTACGCCGCGAACTGGGCGTTAAGACTTTTTTCAATATGCTTGGTCCTATGGTAAACCCTTCTTTTCCTGGCAATCAGGTAGTTGGGGTATACAGCCTGGAACTTGCCCGTATGTATAATTATCTTTACCAAAAAACCGGCAAGAATTTTATCATTTTGCACGATTTGGGAGGATATGATGAGATATCACTTACCAATGCATTTAAAATGATCTCAAATACAAAGGATGCCACACTTGATTCCTCCCTGTTTACGGAAAAACCTATAGCACCATCTGCTTTGGAAGGTGGAAACAGCATACAGGAAGCTGCAGACATTTTCATGAAAATACTGGAAGGAAAAGGCACACCTGAACAAAATAAAGTTGCAGCGGCTAATGCTGCCATGGGATTAAAATGTTACCACCCTGATCAAAGTCTGGAAGATTGTATGGCTGCAGCCTCAGAAGCGGTGGCTTCAGGGAAGGCACTTAAAGCATTTAAAACATTAATTGAGACTCAATAACAGTGAAAACCATACTCGATACCATCATAGAACATAAGCATAAGGAGGTGGAGGAACAAAAGTCCCTGTATCCTGTAAAATTGCTTGAGAAAAGCATTTACTTTAATTCACCCGCTGTGTCGCTGGTAAAATATCTTAAAAACCCTGATAAAACCGGCATTATAGCAGAATTTAAGCGTAAATCACCCTCCAAAGGTGATATTAATCCACATGCTGAGGTGGCCCGGGTAACAATTGGGTATATGATGGCCGGGGCGTCTGCCTTGTCTGTGCTTACGGACAATCACTTTTTTGGTGGAAGTAATGAAGATCTTACCATTGCCCGCGATTATAATTTTTGCCCGGTTTTACGTAAGGAGTTTATTATTGATGAGTACCAGATACTGGAAGCCCGCGCCATTGGTGCCGATGCTATCCTGCTCATTGCAGCAGTACTTGAAAAAGATGAGGTAAAAAAACTGGCCGGGTTTGCAAAATCACTTGGCCTGGAGGTACTGATGGAAATTCATGGTGCGGAAGAACTGGAAAAGATCACACCGGAGCTTGATGTCATTGGTGTCAACAACAGAAATTTAAAAGATTTCTCGGTCAGTATTGACCATTCATTAAATTTATTTGATAAAATTCCGTCTGAGTTCCTGCGCATCAGCGAAAGCGGCATTACACACCCGGAAAAAATTCAACAGCTGCGCGCACATGGGTTTGATGGTTTTCTTATTGGCGAAGCATTTATGCGCCATGCCAGGCCTGAACAAGCGTTTGCAGAATTTGTGAAAAAGTTATAATAAAAAAAATACCTGCCATGCTGATTAAAGTTTGTGGAAATAAGCATTTAGAAAATACACTGGCGGTAGCGGATAGCAAACCTGACCTCATGGGTTATATTTTTTATCCCAAATCAAAGAGATATGTGGGAGATGATCCTGACCCGGAGATTTTTAGCAGAATACACAAAACCATTCAAAAAACAGGGGTATTTGTAAATGCTGACAGAGAAAGCATTATTGAAAAAATAAACCGGTATAACCTGCAAAACGTGCAGTTGCATGGCGATGAATCTCCCTATGTATGTGCCCGCCTGAAAAAAGAGAATGTTATCATTATTAAAGCCATACGTGTGCAAGATGGATTCTATTCAGCTGAGATTGCAGATTACCTGCCGGTTGTTGATTATTTTCTGTTCGATACAGGAGGAAAAACCTATGGAGGTACCGGTAAAAAATTTAACTGGGAGGTGCTGGATCGTTATACGTTTCAAAAACCTTTTTTCCTTAGCGGAGGGGTTCATCCGGGTGATGCCGGTAAAGTGCTGAAGATGAAACACCCTTTTTTAAAAGGAATAGATATTAACAGCAGATTTGAAACAACACCCGGTGTGAAAAATACAGAACAGGTTAAAACCTTTATTTCCCGCATAAGGAATGAAAAAACAGAGACAAAATAGTTTATGAAAATGAATAAATAATATAGAGATGGCGAATTTTACAGTTGATAAAAAAGGATTTTACGGTACGTATGGAGGTGCATACATCCCCGAAATGCTCTACCCCAATGTGGAAGAACTGCGCGATAATTACCTTAAAATAATTGAAAGCCAGGAATTTAAAAAAGATTTTTATGGCTTGCTTAAAGAATATGTCGGACGCCCAACACCTTTGTACTTTGCCGGAAGACTTTCCGAAAAATACCAGGCACAGATATATTTAAAGCGTGAAGACCTTAACCACACAGGAGCACACAAAATTAACAATACGGTAGGCCAGATATTGCTGGCGCAGAAACTGGGCAAGAAACGGATTATTGCTGAAACCGGCGCCGGGCAGCATGGAGTGGCCACTGCAACAGTATGTGCCCTGATGGGAATTGAGTGCATTGTGTACATGGGCCATACCGATGTGGAGCGGCAGGCCCCGAATGTGGCAAAAATGCGTATGCTTGGTGCACGGGTAGTGCCGGTGCATAGTGGCAATAAAACCCTGAAAGATGCTACAAACGAAGCCATCCGCGATTGGATAAACAATCCTGAAGACACCCACTATATTATTGGTTCTGTAGTAGGTCCGCATCCGTATCCTGATATGGTGACACGCTTTCAATCAGTTATCAGTGAAGAAATGCTATCCCAAATGGAGGAAAAGCACGGCCGCAGCTATCCGGATACCATTATTGCCTGTGTTGGCGGTGGCAGTAATGCTGCCGGCATTTTTTACCATTATCTGGAAAATACAAAAGTAAAACTGGTAGCCGTGGAAGCCTCCGGCAAAGGTGTTGACACCCTTGAATCTGCCGCAACAATGGTTTTGGGCAAAGAAGGTATTATACATGGTAGCCGTACCATGCTCATGCAAACTCCCGACGGGCAGATTACCGAGCCTTATTCTATATCTGCCGGACTGGACTACCCCGGAATTGGACCTTTGCATGCATTTTTATGGAAAAGTAAACGTGCTACATTCACACATGCCACCGATGAAAAAGCATTGCAGGCTGCCTTTGAGCTTACAAAACTGGAAGGGATTATTCCGGCACTTGAAACGGCCCATGCCCTTGCTGTACTTGACGAAATGTCCTTTGAAAAAGATGAAATTGTTGTAATTAACCTCTCAGGAAGAGGCGATAAAGATCTGGATACTTATATTAAACATCTGCCTGCATAATTCTGCCACTGGAAAGTGTCCAGGATGAAATTTATCTTACAACTGAAAATAAAAAATTAAACTGATGCAAAACAGAATAGACACATTATTTACAAATAAGAAAAAGGATATCCTCTCTGTATATTTTACTGCCGGACATCCTGAACCGCAAAGTACGGTAGAAATTATAAAAACCCTTGCCCGCCATGGGGTTGATATGATTGAGATTGGTATGCCTTTTTCTGATCCCATGGCCGATGGCCCGGTAATTCAGAAAAGCAGTGAGAAAGCCATTAAAAATGGGATGTCGCTCCCGCGCCTGTTTGAGCAGTTGAAAGATATCCGACAGGAGGTGGATATACCCCTGCTTTTAATGGGTTATCTCAATCCTGTGATGCAGATGGGTATGGAAACTTTTCTTGATAAATGCGCTGCCACAGGGATAGATGGCACCATTTTACCCGACTTGCCGCTTGATGAATACGCGCAAAAATATAAGCCTCTGTTTAAGCAAAAAAATCTTCATAATATTTTCCTTATTTCGCCACAAACCACAGAAAACCGAATTAAACAAATTGATGCAGAAAGCAGCGGGTTTATTTACATGGTATCATCTGCAGCCGTTACGGGTGCAAAATCAACAATTTTGGCCGAACAGGAGGAATATTTTAAGCGCATCAACAAGATGAATCTGAAAAACAAAACACTCATTGGTTTTGGGATATCAAATAATGAAACATTTGCCAAAGCCTGTAATTATGCTTCGGGAGCCATCATCGGCAGTGCTTTTATTCGTGCACTGGAGCAGGATGGGAATATGGACGAGAACATCCGCTCGTTTATTCAATCCATTACAACAAAATCTCCTGCCTTATGATTATTCAGGTAAAGAAAGATATCAACGAAGAACAACAACAGCAAATATTTAAAACAATAACAGACGTAGGTTATACACCAAGGCTGATTCAGACACAATTGGGTGCCTATATTATTGGCACAGGCAAAGGGAAATTCGATATCCGCCGCATGGGGAACCTTCCGGGGGTGCTTGATATTCACCGCGTAACGGATAATTTCAAACTGGTTTCCCGGATGTGGAAGGTAAAAGATACTGCGGTAGACCTGGGTGACGGGGTATCTATAGGCAGGGACGATTTCACCATAATGGCTGGCCCTTGTTCTGTAGAAAGCACTTCGCAAACCCTCCAAACGGCGATTCACCTTCAGGAAAACGGCCTGCGTATGATGCGTGGTGGTGTTTTTAAACCCCGCAGTTCACCCTATTCTTTCAGAGGAGCAGGCATGGAAGGACTAAAAGAAATGGCAGAAATATGCCGCAAACACGAAATAAAAATAGTGACAGAGGTCATGGAACTCTCCCAGATTGATCAGATGTACGATTATGTTGACATTTTCCAGGTAGGCGCCAGAAATTCACAGAATTTTAACCTGCTGGATGCGCTGGGTAAAGTTGATAAACCGGTTTTACTTAAAAGGGGTATGTCAGGTACCATCGACGAATTGCTGCAATCGGCTGAGTATATTTTTTATGCAGGCAATGAAAAAATTATCCTGTGCGAGCGTGGCATTCGTACACATGAGAATGCTTACCGTAATACCCTTGATTTAAATGCTGTTCCCATTTTAAAGGAGAAATCTCACCTTCCGGTTATTGTTGACCCCTCTCATGGAATAGGAATTCGCCGGTTTGTAGAACCCATGGCACTCGCCGCCGTTATGGCTGGCGCCGATGGCATCATACTTGAAGTACATGATACCCCTGAAAAAGCGCTCTCTGACGGACAACAAACCCTCAGTTTTGATGAAGCAAGAAATCTTTACCAGAAAGCAAACCAAACTTACCAGTTCCTTAAAAACTTATAACAACAACTATGGAAAAGTATGTTGCAGTTTTAAGAGGTATTAATGTAAGTGGTAAACGAAAAATAAAAATGTCCGATCTCAGGGCTTTGCTCGCACAGGAAGGCTTTGAAAATGTAAAAACATACATCCAAAGCGGAAACGTTGTATTCTCTTCAAAAGCATCTGATACCCGGGAGCTTGAGCTGCAAATATCGAAAATGATAGAAAAGCAATACGGCTTTGCTGTTCCTGTTATTGTGCAGGAAGCCGCGCAAATAAAGGAAATAATGGTGCAAAATCCATTCCTTTTGGAAAATGCCGAAAATGAGCACACACTTTATGTAGCATTCTTATCTGATGAACCGGCATCTGAGGCCATTAAAAATATTCCCCCTGAGCAATTCCTACCGGACAGGTTTTACATAAAAGGCAAACATGTGTTTATATGTTATGCCACCCGGTACAGCGATTCAAAACTGGATAATAATTTCCTGGAGAAGAAATTAAAAGTTACCGCCACCACCCGAAATTGGAAAACGATAAAGGCCCTTGCTGCAATGGCAGGTGCGTAATTTCAGTGGTTCCGGTTGTAAAATAAAATACCCTTCAAATGAGTTTTATTATTAAACCGAGCTATCAAATATTTTGGGCTCAGGTTTTTACAATGGCATTTGAATTTATCGCACCGAAATAAGCAACTGATATATGGCGATATCGATGCTATTTTGGAATATCTTTATTAAAATAAGTAACTTTGTAAAAAATAGAATACCATGGGTATACCAAGGCTAATAAAAATTAATAAGAACAGACAATTTAATTATGTGCCAATCTATTACAACGAGCAGAAAGAAGAATTAGAGGAGCGGATAAAGGATATAGAAATGGAGATGGGTGTGAAAAAGACTGACGCCCACGGAAATTATCAGCCGGCTATCCGGAGAGGCTCCATGAGAGGATATTATAAACAACAAAAAAAGGCTGGTAATAAGGCTTCAAATATTCGCCTCATTCTTTTAATCTTGTTTTTCTCTGCGCTGGCATATTACATTTTTTACCTCTAATTGCAAATTTAATTTATGCCGGACATAATAAAACTGTTACCCGATTCGGTGGCAAACCAGATAGCAGCAGGTGAAGTCATCCAACGGCCTGCAAGTGTGGTTAAGGAATTGGTTGAAAATGCCATTGATGCCGGGGCTGACGATATTACCATTGTACTAAAAGATGCGGGTAAATCATTCATTCAGGTAATAGATAATGGCTGTGGTATGTCTGCTACTGATGCACGCATGGCTTTTGAACGCCACGCCACCTCCAAAATTCAAAAAGCCGATGATCTTTTTGCCATATTAACCAAAGGATTTCGTGGGGAAGCGCTGGCTTCTATCGCAGCCATATCGGAGCTTACACTGAAAACCAGGCGCAGGGAAGATGAATTGGGCACCAGTATTACCATAAGCGCTTCTGAGGTAAAAAAACAGGAGCCGGTAAGTTGTCCCGGTGGCACCAGTTTTATTATACGAAACCTGTTTTTTAATGTGCCCGCAAGGCGAAAATTTCTAAAAACTGAAACTACCGAACTACGAAATGCTATTGTGGAATTTCAGCGCATTGCACTGGCTCATTCCAATGTTAGTATGTCCCTTATTCATAACGGCAATGAAATTTATAACCTTCCGGAAGCCGGACTTAAACAGCGGTTGGTGCATTTGTTTGGCCGTAAAATATCTAATAACCTGGTAGATATCCATACGGATACCTCCATTGTGAAAATATCGGGTTACCTGGTAAAACCTGAAGCAAGTAAAAGAAAAAGTGACCAGTATTTTTTTGCCAATGGCAGGTATATGCGACACCCTTACTTTCATAAAGCTGTAATGCAGGCGTATGAAAAAATATTGCCGCCTGATGTAGCCCCTTCCTATTTTATTTATCTGGAAGTTGATCCATCCACCGTGGATATCAATATCCACCCTACAAAAACGGAGATAAAATTTGAGGATGAACGCTCTATCTTTCAAATTCTGATGGCCTCAACAAAAGAAGCGCTGGGGAAATTCAATGTGGTTCCCTCGCTCGACTTCAATAATGAAAAAGCATTTAATATCCCCATGCTTAAGAAAGGCCAGGAAATTAAGCCTCCAACCATTAATGTAAATCCTGATTTTAATCCGTTTGAGGCGGAGGAAAAATCTACACCTGCGTATCACGGTAGCAACACTCAGCGCATTCCCTACAACTGGGAAACACTATACAACCAAAACAAAACGGCCCAACAGGAGCAACCCAACAACGAGGCGCAGCAAAAGATGGATATTGGCCCTATGCATCATGCACCCCGGTTTATTCAGTTAAAGGGTAAATATATCCTCACTCCGGTAAAGAGCGGGCTTATGATCATTGATCAGCGCCGTGCACATGAACGTATTCTCTATGAAAGAATGCTGCATACCCTGAAAAATAAAACAGGTATGTCGCAAAAAAATCTTTATCCACAAACCCTGGAACTGCACCCCGAAGATTATGCACTACTTGAAGAAGTACTTGATGATATTACCCTGCTGGGATTTGATATCCGCAGCTTCGGCAATAATACCATTGTAATCAATGGTATACCTGCAGGTATGGAGGGCATTAATGTAGATAAAGTAGTGGGAAATCTGCTCGCCGACTTTAAAAATACTGAACAAAAGGCAGGAAAAACGCTGCACGAGAAACTGGCACGGTCATTGTCAAGAACCTCTGCAATCGGGTATGGTAAGGAACTAAACCGGGAAGAAATGCAGGAGATTGTTGATAAACTCTTTGCCTGTGAAAGTCCGAATTATTCTCCTACAGGTAAAAATGTATTACATATTGTACCTTTGGATGATATTGAACAACAATTTAAATAAACATTTTTCACTTAAAAATGTCAGGTTATAACCTGATATTCTTTTTTTAGCAAAATGACTTTTTAAAATATTGACAATACAATGCGCGATACACCTCCTGTAGTAAAAAATTTGCTGATACTGAATGTATTGCTTTTATTAGCCACGTATGTGCTTGAAAGTGTATTTGGAATTCAGTTAACCCGCATGCTGGGTTTGTATTATTTCGAATCAGAATATTTTCAGCCATACCAGTACATTACCCACATGTTTATGCATGGGGGCTTGTTTCACCTGTTTTTTAATATGTTTGCCCTGTGGATGTTTGGGCGTGTGCTGGAAGGTGTGTGGGGCAGTAAGCGCTTCTTACTTTACTACTTTGTTACTGGTTTGGGTGCAGCAGCACTGCATACATTCGTGGTGCACCTGCAGTTAATGAGCCTGCAGGAAGAAATGGCAGCACTTATGAACACGCCTTCTCCGGATGATTTTGCCATGTTTGTGAAAGAAAATTTTCCAGGATATTTTAACCAGATCAACGATAAATTTTTAGATGCCTGGTACGATAATCCCAACAATTCACGGTATGAACAAGAAGCCGCGGGTTTCCTGCAGCAATTGTTAACTTTTAAAATGAACATTCCCACTGTGGGTGCTTCAGGAGCCGTTTTTGGCGTGTTATTGGCATTTGGTATGCTCTTCCCGAATACCCGTTTAATGCTGCTCTTCCCTCCCATTCCCATTAAAGCAAAATATTTTGTAATTATTTATGGGGTTATTGAGCTGTACCTGGGACTGACAAAACCCGGCAGTAATATTGCTCATTTTGCACATCTTGGGGGAATGCTTTTTGGATTTTTACTGATTAAATACTGGCAGCACAACAGAACAAATTTTTACTAATTGACGTTTTAAAGCAAAATGACAATTTTTGACGAAATAAAGAACTCCTTTAAACAAGGGGATATCCTGGCCAGGTTGATATACATTAACCTGGGCGTATTTATCCTGGTTAAACTTGTGCAGGTAATTACCTATCTGGGCAATGTACCCGGCCTTTACAACCAGTTGATTCATTTACTGGCTGTACCTGCCAGTCTGTCAGAGCTTGCCAGAAAACCTTGGACTCTGTTTACCTACATGTTTCTTCACGAAGGTTTTCTGCATATCCTTTTTAACCTGCTTTGGTTTTACTGGTTTGGTAAAATTTTTACACAATTTCTGGATTCCAGAAAAGTTGTGGGTGTTTATATCCTGGGCGGACTTACCGGAGCAGGGTTGTATATTTTGGCTTTCAATGTATTCCCCGTATTCAGTCCAAGCCTTGACATATCAATAGCACTGGGTGCTTCAGCTGCAGTATTGGCCATTGTAATAGCCATTTCTGCTTATGCACCTAATTTTGAATTGCATCTGATGTTCCTCGGTCCGGTAAAGCTTAAATATATAGCCCTTGTTACAGTGGTTATTGATGTTTTAAGTATTGCATCCAGTAATGCCGGTGGCCATATTGCACATCTTGGAGGAGCCTTATACGGGTATATTTTTGCATTGCAAATGCGAAAAGGAAATGATATTTCAGAAGGCTTTACCAAAGTTTTGGCTTCTATCGGGAATTACTTTAAACCCGGCAAAAAGATTAAGGTAACAC
>JBEPYD010000068.1:9725-12903 GCA_041641575.1 Bacteroidales bacterium | reverse complement strand
GGAAAGTTCGAATTCAAAGCGTGTCCCGCAAACCATGCCGGGGTTCGTGAAGATGACGCAGTAGACTTTTAGGCCGGACACTAACCAAATCAGGCAGGGGTTTGGGTTTTATGTATCATTAAAAAGTAACTAATCTCATCAATGATATTATTCAGCCACTGGTTATACAATTTTACAGGTATTTTTCTTATAGGTGGATTATCCTTTAACAGGATATATAGGCTACGGGAGTAAGAAGAAAAATCTGTGGCACCAATAATGCCTGAGACACTAATCAGATTATGGATTAAGGTTTTTAAAGTTTCTTTGTTTTCCGATGCCAGGTGCTTTTCTATTTCTGCAGGTGCATTTTGAAAGTTTTTAATAAAAGAAGTTGCCATTAGAATATAGGAGCTTTTATTTCCTGAAAAGTTATTAAGACCCCGGGATATCAAGAGTGAATGAAAAGTGTTTCCAAACTCATACCTGCAGCATTCATCAGTTATTTCTTTAATGTTGGAAACGAGCGTTTCTGAACTCACAGGTTTTTCTAAAAAGTTAGCCATGCCTGAAGCCAGCGCTTTTTCTTTTCCTGATTCACCGTCAGCACTTAAACCGATTACAGGAGTAAAGAATTTTTCCTCTCTGATTTTTTTTATTAATTCATAACCATTCATATCCGGCATGTGCAGGTCTGTAAGGATGCAATTAAAGGGGTGTAGTTTTGTTTGTTCTATCGCTTCTGCACAGTTTTTAGCAAGATGCACAATAGCTCCCTCATTTTGTAATAAGATAGATATATAATCACGGTTCATGGCATCATCATCCACAACAAGAATTCTTTTCTCCTGCAATAATTCCCGACCTGTAAAAGGAGTTCCAGAATTTTTACTCATTAGTGATATTAGATCTGGTATTTCCGTTGCAACCACCGGCAGGATTAGAAAATGTTGTTTGTAGGAGACATTTTCCTCAATTTCTTCCGGGGAATCTACCAAAATGATTTCATTTGCCTCAAATTTTCCTGATAAATCTTTATTGTCAGATATCACAAGGTCATTCTCCGAAGGTGTTTTTGTGCTGGAATATTCAAGGGTTTGTATATCAAAGTCATTTAATTGCCGGGTAATGTTGCCACGTGTTTGTAATGATTTAACATTTAAAAATATATATTTAAACGGATTCTCTGGAACAGTCTCTTGTTCCAGGTGAGCAGCAAAGTTTAGGGTAAACGAAAAAGAAGTGCCTTTTCCCGGCGTAGAGGATGCTTCTATCCTGCCACCCATCATCTCAACAAACCGGCGGGTTATGGATAATCCGAGTCCGGTTCCTTGCATTTCCTCTTCGTTGTTAGCTAACTGGTAAAAAGGTTCGAAAATTTGAACCAGTTCCTTTTGGGAAAGTCCGCTTCCTGAATCTTCAATAGTAAATGTAAGTTTTTTGTGGTTTTCCTTGTCTGGTTTTTGTTTTTCAGATACCAATAATGTAACGTTTCCTTCCTTGGTAAACTTTAGGGCATTGCTGATAAAGTTTGTGAGTACCTGGTAAAGCCTGAGGGAATCGCCATACACCATAAGGTTATGGGGTAGCTGCACATCAAAAATAAACGAAACGCCTTGTTTTTTAAGATGCAGTGTGTTATTGCGCACCTTTACCAGCACATCAGAAAGCTTAAAATAAG
This sequence comes from Bacteroidales bacterium, assembly GCA_041641575.1. Classification (GTDB taxonomy): domain Bacteria; phylum Bacteroidota; class Bacteroidia; order Bacteroidales; family JBEPYD01; genus JBEPYD01. The sequence goes on along the minus strand of JBEPYD010000068.1, from coordinate 11,243 downwards.
ATCGTTTTACCTCAAGCTTACCCGCATCAAGTTTTGAAATATCCAATAACTGGTTGATGATACATTGCATGGTTTCAGCAGTATCACTGATTTTGCTTATATAATTTTGTGCTTCGGGATGTGTAATGTTCCGCATAAGATTCACAAAACCCATGAGCGCGTTCAGGGGGTTTTTTAATTCATGGCTGACCATGGAAACAAAATGTGATTTTGTTTCATTCGCTTTTTCTGCAGCAAGCCGGGCATTGATTGAGATATTTTCTGCTTCTTTTTTTAAGGTAATGTCCCTTACAATAATGAGTACCTGTGTGATGTTTTGGGTCTTTACCAGTGCACCTTTAATATCAATGGGTATTTTTTCATTATTCTGAATGGCTATGGTGGCTTCCATAAAAGTATCAAGGCCTTTCAGGGTATTCTTCAGGAAATTTTCAAATTTGAATTTTTCATCAGGAATGAGAAAATCAGAAAACGATTTATTTCTGATGGCATTTGTTTTTTGCTGCAACATCTCCTGTGAAACCTGGTTTATGTCTTGAATAACACCAAATTTATCAAGCACTAATAAAGCATCACGGTTAGAATGAAAAACATTTAGGTAATTTTCCTCTTTCTCCTTTACTTCCCTGGTCTTCTTTTTAACTTGCTGATTCAGAATATACCACCACACCAAAGCAAGAATTAGCAGGGCGAACAAAACAGCCGAGACTATTAATGAATTGCGGATAATTTTCTCTTTTCCCTGGTCGTCCGGATGGTACTTTATCCACTGCTCATATATTTGAGGTAGTTCTCCGCTTGATTTCAGGTGGTCAATTCCCCGGTTAAGCCGTGCAACTAAGTGCAGATTATTCCTTTCCACCGCAAAACAATACAGGCTTGGGAGAAGAATAGATTCTATGGGTTTTACATTTTGGATATTGCTTTCGTTGATGATCTCCAGCCCAAGAGAATATGGAGCCATAACATAATCTGCAGCACCTTTGTCAATTAAATGTATGGCTTCTGGTAAACTTTTTACTGGCGTATATTTATGCAACATTCCCATGGATTTTAGGTAATTCTCAGTGGCAATGTCACCCGGTAAAACCAGTAGTTTCTTGTTTTTAAGGTCGTGAATGTCTGAGACTTTCAGGTCTTTTCTGCAGAAAGCAGAATAATGCATGGTATGCGTTGGGTTTGAAAAACTATACTTTTTTTCCCTTTCTTCAGAATAGATTATTCCTGCAATAATATCCAGATTTCCGTTTTCCAGCCGTTCCAGGGCAGTTTCCCATTGGGTTAATTCAAATTTAAAAGTAACATCAAGGTGTTTTTCCAGTGCTTTTAATATTTCTACATCCAAACCAGCCGCGTTTCCGTTAATGTCAATAAAAGTATAAGGCGGGTAGTCAAAGTCACCTCCAACCAGGAGGGTGTCATTTGAAAAAGATTGCTGCCATTGGAAAAGCAAACAAAACATGCTGGAAAAGAATATTCCTGTTTTCATAAAATTTTAATCCCCGGGTATAGCCCTTA
>JBEPYD010000068.1:0-9715 GCA_041641575.1 Bacteroidales bacterium | reverse complement strand
AAGAAAGTTTTAAACGAACGTTTTAATATAAATTAAATTCAGATATGAAGCTCTGAAAGCCTTTATTTGCTCAGGGTTAAATGTAAATCCTTGTTTTTTTTGAACAAAAGCCAGTAACGATAGTTTTTTTATATACAAACATTTAAATACTGAAGTTTATTTTTTATAGAAAAAACTTCAGCCTGGGATGTACACAGGAATTCATTACAAACAGTTATCGAAAATAGATAAAAATGAATAAATCAAAACATCCAAGTAGTAATGGCTGATGAAAACAGACAACAAAAAGACAAATTCCAGCACTATAGCGTTGATGCGGAAAAGAGTTTGTCTCACCTTAATACTGATAAAGAAGGATTAAGCTCCGATGAGGCAAAAAAGCGCCTGGAAAAATACGGTGAGAACAAACTACCTGAAAAGGGAAAAACCAGCATTTTTAAACTTATTGTAAAGCAATTTAAGGATTTACTGATCCTTATATTATTTATTGCTGCCATCATTTCATACTTCACCGGACATATGGTGGATGTGTATGTAATTATAGGAGTTATTATTGTAAATGCGGCCATAGGTTTTTTCCAGGAGTATAAGGCCGAACGATCCATTGAATCGCTTAAAAAGCTCATAAAACATAATGCCCGCGTTATGCGCGACGGAGAGGAAAAAACCATAGCTGCCACCCAACTGGTGCCAGGCGATATTATTTTACTTGATGAGGGAAAGTCTATACCTGCCGATGCACGTGTAATTAAAAAGAAAAACCTGCAGGTGGTGGAAGCTTCACTCACGGGAGAGTCGCTACCCGCCGAGAAACAAACAGAACCTTTGGAAAAGGACACTCCGCTGCCGGATAGAAAAAACATGGTTTTTAAAGGTACACATGTGGCCCGGGGAACATGTAAAGCTGTAGTGACAGCTACCGCCATGGAAACAGAGATAGGTAAAATAGCTGAATCGCTTCAAAATGTTGAAGATAAAGAAAGCGAGTTCCGAAAAAAGACTGCGAGACTTGCAAAAATCATGGCCATTATTGCTGTCTCTACCTCTGCTATTGTATTTTTAGTGGGTTACTTCATTCGCGATTTTGAGATAGATGAAATTCTTTTGGTTACCATTGCTACATTAGTATCATCTGTTCCGGAGGGATTACCGGCAGTTTTATCTATTGTACTTGCCATAGGCGCTAACCGTATGGCCAAACAAAATGCAATTATCAGGGAATTTACGGCCACAGAAACTGCAGGTTCGCTAAATACCATTCTCACTGATAAAACAGGAACCATTACCCAGGGCATACTTACTGTAAAGAAAATTTATACCCCCGACGGAAATGATTATGAGGTATCTGGAAACGGATATAGCAGTGAGGGAGAAGTGAAAAAGGATGATGAAGAAGCAACTCCTGAAAAAAATGAGAGGCTTAAGAAAGTTATGATGATTGCCCGCTATTGCCATGATGCTGAGGCGAAGAGAAAAGAGGATGCAGATGAAGGTGATAAGGATGAGGATAAGTCAGAAGATTCCAAGTATGAAATATCCGGCGATCCAACTGAAGTTTCCCTGCTTGTTTTGTCCAGGAAAACAAAAAATAAAGACATTTTTGAAGGAGTGGAAAAGGTTGATGATCTACCTTTTAATGCTGAACAAAAATTTCGTGGTTCACTTGTTTCACAAGGGGATAAAAAAGAAATGTTTTTTGTAGGCGCACCTGAAAAAATTTTATCCTTGTCTTCAAAAATTGCAGGGAAAGACGCTGAAGAAGATATGACAGATGAAAAGGCCGGGAAAATCAAAGACCAGATTTCAAATTTTAGTCAGCAGGCCATGCGTGTAATTGGATGTGCCTATAAACCAGCTGAAAACAATTCAGAGATTAACCCTGAAGATGCTGAAGGACTTACATTTGCCGGATTATTTGGGATCATTGATCCGGACCGCCCGCAGGTAGCTGACGCAGTGGCCGATTGTAAAAGTGCAGGTATCCGTGTGGTAATGGTTACAGGTGACCACAAAGAAACCGCTGCTGCTATTGCACGAAATGTGGGCATTCTTTCTGAAGAGGATGAGAAAAGGGAGGGCGATTGTCCCGCTGTGCTAACTGAAAGTGACCTGGATGTGGATGATGAAACTTTAGACAAATACACGGATTGTGCAAGTGTTTTTGCGCGGGTAAGCCCACAGGCCAAATTACGCATCGCTAAGAGCATGCAGGGCAAAGGACTGCTCATTGGCATGACGGGGGACGGTGTAAACGATGCGCCTGCGCTTAAAACGGCGGATGTTGGCATCGCCATGGGGCAGCGGGGTACCGATGTGGCCCGTGATGCATCGCAAATAGTGCTTTCTGATGATAACTTCAAGAGTATTGTTGATGCCGTAAGGCAGGGGAGGATTGTTTTTCGCAACGTGCGGATTACAAGCTTTTTCCTGGTAACTACAAATTTTGCATCAACACTAACATTAATCTCAGCCATTGCCATAGGGTTTACGTATCCTTTGCTTGCTACACAAATTCTCTGGATTAACCTGGTTACAGATGGCATCATGGATATTTCTCTTGCCACTGAACCCGATCATGGCGACATTATGGAGGAAAAGCCCCTGAAGAAAGGAGAACCTATCTTAAACCGCAAGATCATACCTTTTCTGGTTATTATTGTGCCAACCATGGTAATTCTGGCATTACTTGTATTCGATTACTATCAGGATGAAAGCGTGGAAAAAGCCCGCACAGGAGCATTTTTAGTTGTTGCCATGACACAGGTATTTAATGCCTTTAACATGCGCTCGCTTACCCGGTCTGCATTTTCCATAGGTTTTTTCAAAAATAAATACGTAATAATGGCTTTTGTAGCTTCTGTTATTTTACAAATTGCAGCTATCAAACTGCCTTTTATGCAGGAAATATTCCATTTCCGCAATATCGAATGGTTGGATATAGTTGTTATTACGCTTCTCTCTTCCACGGTATTCATCTTTGGTGAGGTTTACAAGTTAATTCGTAATAAAAGAAAGCAAGCTTAATAAATATCACAAATGAACTGAAAATGCGAAGTGATGTTAAATAATAAAGTATGAACCATGAAATACATTATTGTCGTATCGCTGCTGCTTGCATTGAAATCGTTGTACATACAGGCTCAAACGCCCCCTCTCAATACAGAACTGGAGGTTGATACCATTATTACCGGCTTAAACGTTCCGTGGGAAATTCAATGGGGATCTGATGGACATATCTGGATGACAGAAAGGCAGGGTATCATCAGCCGGGTGGATCCCGGAAGCGGGCAGCGGAATATTTTACTTGATCATACAGACAGTGTTTATCAGCAGGGAGAGGCCGGAATGCTGGGAATGGTTTTACATCCTGATTTTGCAGACACTTCACATGTTTTTGTTGTATACACATATCTTTCGGGAAGCACTGCGAAAGAAAAACTGGTAAGATATACCTTTAATGGTACTGAACTTACCGATCCGTTCATTTTAATTGATGATATCCCGGCCAATTCCACTCATAATGGATCACGTCTGATAATTTTACCGGATTATACACTTCTTATAACCACAGGCGATGCACAGAATCAGAACGCTGCCCAAAATACATCCTCTTTAAACGGGAAAATTTTACGGCTGCATTTAAATGGCGATATACCAGCAGACAATCCCATTGCCGGCAGCCCGGTATGGAGTTACGGACACCGGAATGCACAAGGATTGGTGCATGCGCCGAATGGGAAAGTGTATAGTTCTGAACACGGACCTACCACTGATGATGAGATTAACATCATTAAAAAAGGGGCCAATTATGGTTGGCCTAACGTACATGGTTTTTGCGATAGTCCTGCAGAAAATAATTTTTGCAATGAGAATGATGTTACCACACCCATTGAAGCCTGGACACCGACCATTGCTCCATCTGATCTGATTTGGTATCCGCACGATGCAATTCCTGAATTTGAAAACTCATTGCTTATGGCTGTGCTAAAAGAAAAAATGATTGTAAATATCCATTTGGAAGAAGATGGCACTGTGGTGGATGAAACCTACACTTATTTCGAGAATGAATGGGGCAGACTCAGGGATATCCTGGTTGGCCCGGAAGGTGAGCTATATATTGCCACCAATGGTGAATCCTGGTCTAACACTGATCCGGGTACACATTCTATTATAAAACTTACGCCAAAGAATTCTGATACGTGGGTGAACAAGAATGAGGTACAATCATTAAAAATTTACCCTAATCCTGCTGATGACAAGCTGTTCATAAATGTAGGTGAAATTCCAGAAAACAATTATCATGTTCAAATCAAAAGTATTACCGGGAAAGTTGTGCATGCTGATAAGTTGTCAACTCCGGGCAATCAATATTCCATTTCCATCAATAACTTCCATCCGGGAATGTATGCTGTTTTTCTGATTTCTGACGAACATGTGTTTACAGCAAGTTTCCTGAAGCAATGATTGTAATCTATTTTCATAAACCCTTTTAAAAATACATCAGAAGGCTTATATTTGGATGATTTTTCAATTATTCATTAAATAAACACACATAAAAAAATGAGTTATCTGCAAAAGTATACCGGGGAAGCGGATGCATTCCTGAAAGTATGCCATAATCTTTATGCAAAATTATTTGTAACCGGCTATGGTGGCAATTTGGCATGGAAACTGGAGGAAGACGTAATCATGATTACCCCCACCATGATGAACAAGGGGGAAATCCAAAAGGAAGACCTTGTTTTCATCAATAAAAAAGGCGATACCCTGGAAGGAACAAGAAGACCTACCGGTGAAAAATATATGTATTTAAAGTTCTTTGAGGAACGTCCTGATATTGTTTCCGTTGTTCACTGCCATGCACCTAATGTGTGTGCTTTTAGCATTATGGAAGGTCCCGAATACCTGATGCGCCCCTGGTTTCCTGAAACTACACATGAGGTTGGGCCTGTTCCGCTGGTCCCTTATGCAGAGCCAATTACCCAGAAGCTTGCAGATAATTTTTCTAATTATATTCAAAAGTACAACAGCTTTTTAATGGAGAATCATGGGTTGGTAACCATGAGTCCTGAGGGAATAGACTGGACTTATGGCAATGTGGAGTTGCTGGAAATGACAGCATATTCTCTCCTAAGGGCGCTGGCAGCAGGTAAACCTTTAAAAGAGCTGACAAAAGAGAATGTACGCGACCTCGATAATGTAGTGAAAAAGAGAAGCTGCCCGATGTTTGGGGCGCCAGGGGTACATGAATCGCTCGTAGATCTTTATTTTCCAAATGAATAATGGAATGCGGAAGTAGGGGTTACAGATAAGATAATGAACTTTCAATTTAAAGAAGGCGTTAGTGTTTTACTAATGCCTTTTTGATTTTCAAATTATCGCTTGTTATATTTTCTAATTTCTTAAACCTTTAAAAATGAAAAATATACTGGTAGGAATAGACTTTCACGAAAATACCTCGAAGCTCCTAAAACAAGCAGCCATAATTGCAGAACCATTTCAATCAAAAATTTGGCTTGTACATGTTGCCGCACCAGACCCTGATTTTGTGGGTTATGAGGCAGGCCCGCAAAGTGTACGTGATAACCGTGCTGACGATCTGAACAACGAGCATACAAAGCTTCAGCAAATGGCCACTGAATTACAAAATTCAGGCCTGAATGCGGAAGCACTTTTAGTCCAGGGAGCTACAGTTGAGACCCTTGTTAATGAAGCAAATAAATTGCAGGCAGATATGATGATAGTGGGCCATCATGATTATAATTTTTTACAAAAGCTTTTTAAACAGGAGGTTTCTACTGACATTATTGATGAGATAAAATTACCTGTGCTTATCGTTCCGCTCAATTGACTTTGCAGTAGGGTTTACTTACGGATTTTAGGTAATATTATGATAACTGCTCCAATATAGTTGGCGCAACATCATTAGGGTTACGCACGATGGTATAAATTTCAAGATGGCGGGGCTCCAGAAATTTTTGGTCCACCATTTTTTGCATAAAACTTACCAGTTCATCGTAATATCCATTTGTATTCAGAATAATGATGGGTTTATTAAATAACTCAAGCCTTTTTAAAGAAACAACTTCAATTAGTTCCTCGAGCGTTCCGGTTCCACCGGGTAACGCAACAATTGCATCTGCTTTATTCATCAAAAGGTTTTTTCGTTGAGGCATATCTTCCACAACAATAAGTTCGCTGATATTGGTGTGCCCCCATTCCACCTCTACCATAAAACGGGGAATTATACCGATTACCTCTCCGCCGGCATGCATGGCAGTATCGGCAACTTTACCCATTAAACCAACAGCGCCCCCTCCGTAAATGATAGTGAAATCATCCTTTACGAGTGCCCGGGCAAGTTTTTCTGCTTCAGTGAAATATATTTCCGGAACCGAACGGCTTGAGGCACAGTAAATACATACGCTCTTTTTCACATGAAAGATTTTAATGTTTATTTTGGGATAAATTGTTTTATGATAGATGCTTTCAAAATATCACGAAATTGGTCTAAAAAAAAAGCAGGCTATAAAAACCTGCTCAATTTTTTTTGAATTAAAGCATTAAAGGCCCGAGTTTGGCAACATAATTTTTTTTCGGTACAGCACCCACTTGTTTATCTACCACTTCGCCATCCTTAAAAAATAGCACGGTAGGTATATTTCGAATACCATATTCCTGGGTTACATTAGGGTTTGAATCAACATCAACTTTTGCCACCACTACTTTGCCCTCAAAATCGTCTGATATTTCTTTTACAATAGGGCCTACCATGCGACATGGGCCACACCATTCTGCCCAAAAGTCAACAATTACAGGCTTATCAGATTTTTTTACTACCTCTTCGAAGTTTTGATCAGTTACATCTACAGTCATAATATTTGAATTTTAAATGAATAAAATAATTTATTTTTCGTGTCCAAAATGTTTGCCACTGATAATATAATGTCAAAAAGTCCATTTTGTTCACACAAGGGTGTATTCCATTGTTTCATTTGACTTCAGAAAATGGATGAAATCATCAGAAAGGGCTACCTTTTTATGGCGGGATGACATTTCAACAGCCATATTTTCCATAGTGTCAATAATTTTTACCTGCAGGGCTATTTTTGCATCTCCATTAGTACTTGTGAGGCTGTCAAGCTCATCAATGAGCTCGTTATTCAGGTGTTGCAGGGGGATGCTAATTTGCATATGCTTAAAATAATCTTCTTTTACATCGGATAGCATGCACATGTGGGTAATTTTAAATTCCAGCTCACCATCCTTTCTCCAAGGATGCTCTTGCGCTTTTCCTTTTATCAGAAGGGTATATCCTTTGGAGAAAAAGCTTTTAAACTGCAGGTAATCTTTTGAAAACATCATCACGTTGTAGTTGTCTGTATAATCCTCCAAAATCATTTGTCCGAAAGGATTTCCTTTTTTTGTAAATCGTTCTCCTGCAGATGTCACCAAGCCAACAACCGTAACATCTTTGCCCATGAGTGATTTCAGGTCTTTTAATTCACTAAGAGGTGTAATGCGTAAATTTTCAAGCTCGAATTTATACACGTCAAGCGGATGTGAGGAAAGAAAAATGCCGATATGTTCTTTCTCTTTGTTTAATTTAATCATTGATGGCCATTCTTCCACTTTTTGCGGTACAGGGCGGTTTACTTCAATGGCTTCCATTCCTCCAAAAAGATTGGGAGCGGCGTTGTTCTCACTTTGCATTTTGTTGCCATACCTTACCAGGTGCTCAACGAAAGAGATGCCTTTATCATCAGGAGCAAAAAACTGGTGACGGTTAAGCTGGTCAAATTCATCAAATGCACCTGCCGTTATCAGACCTTCAAGGGTGCGTTTATTTACAGTATTCAGATTTACGCGCTCTACAAACTCATATATATCTTTAAAAGGACCATTTTTTGTGCGTTCTGCAACAATGTGCTCTACTGCTGCCTCACCCACACCTTTGATGGCTGCCATTCCAAACCGGATATTGCCGTTTTTATTCACTGTAAATTTGGCGTAGCTTTCATTCACATCGGGCAATAGTACTTTTAGGTCCATGCGGCGGCACTCCTCCATGAAGAGGCCAATTTTCTTTATGTCGTTAAGGTTACGGCTAAGCACGGCAGCCATAAATTCACCCGGATAATGTGCCTTCAGGTAGCCGGTTTGGTATGCCACATATGCATAGCAGGTGGAATGCGATTTGTTGAAGGCATATTGGGCAAAAGCTTCCCAGTCTTTCCAAATTTTCTTAACCTTTTCTTCCGGGAAACCGTTTTGGGCACAGCCTTCTTCGAATTGCACCTTTAGCTGTTCCATCATTTTCTGGATCTTCTTACCCATGGCTTTACGCAGCGAGTCAGCCTGTCCGCCCGTGAAGCCAGCCAGTTTACGCGAGAGTAGCATCACCTGCTCCTGGTATACCGTAATGCCATATGTATCGCTAAGGTATTCTTCCATCTCGGGCAGGTCGTAATTGATTTTTTCCCTGCCATGTTTTCGGTTGATAAATGAAGGAATGTATTCCATCGGACCGGGACGATACAGTGCATTCATGGCAATGAGATCTTCAAATCTGTTAGGTTTCAGATTTTTCAGATGCTTTTTCATGCCATCGCTCTCAAACTGGAAAAGGGCTGTGGTTTCGCCTCGGCTGAAAAGCTCGTATGTGGCAGCATCTTCAAGCGTGACATTGTCGATGTCTACCGTAATGTTTTTTGAGAGTTTAATATTTTCAAGGGCATCTTTAATAATGGAAAGGGTTTTTAACCCTAAAAAATCCATTTTCAGCATACCCACGTCTTCTACATGGCTGCCATCATATTGCGTTACAAAGAGCTCGGCATCTTTGTTAATGCAAATAGGCAAATGTTCTTCCAGGTTATTCTTGCCAATGATAATTCCACAGGCATGCACGCCAGTTTGACGCACAGAACCCTCCAGTACTTCGGCATAGCGCAGGGTGCTTGCAACAAGTTCATTCCTGGAGTTTTGCTCTTCAATAAGCTCAGGGACAGCTTTGTATGCCTTTTTAAAGGTTGTGCCCGGTTTTTCGGGAATTAGTTTTGCAAGCCTGTCGGCTTCAGAAAGCTCCAGTTTTTGCACACGTGCTACATCGCGGATGGCCATTTTAGGGGCCATGGTGCCAAAGGTGATAATATGAGCCACCCGGTTCTTGCCATACTTGTTTACCACCCATTGAAGTACCCGATCGCGGCCATCTTCATCAAAGTCAATGTCAATATCGGGCATGGATACACGTTCGGGGTTGAGGAAGCGCTCAAACAGCAAATCATACTTCATCGGATCAATGCTGGTAATGCCAAGGCTGTATGCCACTACAGATCCGGCTGCTGAACCACGTCCCGGCCCTACAGATACATCCATTTCACGGGCAGATTTAATAAAATCCCAAACAATGAGAAAGTATCCTGGGAATCCCATGCGTTTTACCGTCTCTAATTCAAAGTCGATTCGCTCCCTTAAATTTTCTGAAATATCTTCGCCATATCTTGCACGTGCCCCTTCGTATGTAATATGCCGCAGGTAATCATCTTCGTTAGTGAATCCCTCGGGTAAGGGAAAATCGGGCATAATGGGATCAGAATCGAGGGGGAATTCTTCTACCATATCTGCAATTAATGCTGTATTTGAGAGGGCTTCAGGTACATCAGCAAAAAGCTCCCGCATTTCCTGCTGGGTTTTAAACCATTCCTGACGG
>JBEPYD010000067.1:0-12969 GCA_041641575.1 Bacteroidales bacterium | reverse complement strand
CCGCGGTCAATTATACCTGGAAAAACCCATAAAAGATTCACTGCGTTTTATGGCGGGGGGCAGTATTGGTGGCCAGGTGGTTTTGTTACTCGATAAAAAAGACCGCATACTGGATGCCTTAAGTTTCCGGCTCGATTGCCAAACCGGGATAGTGGATGATGATGGAACATGGTCCAGATTTGCAAAAATGCTGGAGCATACAGCAGCTTCCAGTAATTACGGGGTAGCCACAGCAAGACGTATGAATGGTAAAAATTATCACTATTTCTCCAGTTGGTTCCAGGATCATATGTATGTTATGAAAGCGGCAAAGTATTTTTATCCTGAATTAAAGTCCGGCGTGGATTTATATGCGGCTGGGCAAAGGCATGATGGTATGATCCATGACAATTACAAGCATCCGTATGATCCGGATAGCCATTGGTTATCCAGGTTTGAGTATGGCAATTTTGTAACCATACCTGAGGATGAAAACTCATCCTGCATTTTTGTGCGCGTACCTGTGGAAAATATGGCGGAATTTACCTTTCTTGAAAGTATTTACTATACCTGGAAAGCTACCGGCGATACGGCTTGGATGCAATCACTTTTGGATAAAGCTATAAAAGCGGTTGAATACAGTACCACTGACCCTTACCGGTGGTCAGAGAAGTATCAGCTTTTAAAGCGGGGTTTTACCATTGATATCTGGGATTTTCAGGCCGATGAGGATACAAAACTGGGAGGAAATGATACCATGCGCATTTATCTGCACAATGGCAGGTTTGGAATCATGTATGGCGATAATGTCCGAATGGCAGCAAGTTGTGGTTTCCTGGCTGAAATGCTAAGGGTTGCCGGCAGGGAAGAGGATGCAGAAAGAATTCAGAAAACCGGCGAAAATATAAAACAACGCATAGATGAGCTGGCATGGAACGGAGCATTTTATACCCACCACATCCCTGAAAAGGATACCTATAAGAGAGACTTTGGCAATACAAATACCGATGCCCAGGTAACCATGTCAAATGCATGGGTGCTGAACCGGGGCGTTACACATGAGCAGGCTGTGGCAATTATCCGCACCTATCAGCGTATTCAGAAGGAAATGCCGGATACATCGCCCGGCGAATGGTATTGTTGCTATCCGCCATTCGAGAAAGGTTTCTCACATGCAGAAAAATGGAATTACATGAATGGAGGCGTATCGCCCATTTGTGCTGGTGAATTGGCACATGGCGCATTTGAGCATGGGTTTGAGAAATATGCAGTTGATATTCTGCAAAGGGTTGATGCGCTGGCCGAAGTAACAGACTATACCATAGAGGGGTGCTATAAGGGAAAAATGCCCTCACCTCCTGCGCGCACTTTTACAACTCTTTCTCTAAAAGATATTGCAAATGCTGACACGCATGGCGCCGGTGCTCCCGGTGTGCCTGGCTGGACGGGTGAAGGTGATAACGACTTTCATGAGTTTCCAGTGGGCAATCAAAAATTTGAGGATGTGCCTTTCACATTTGTTGATCCCGCTGAAAACAACAGAAAAGCCTGCCTGATACTCTCCGGAAATCCGGCTTATGTGCAGAAAGCTGCAATTGAAATCGGTAAAAAAGCAGCCTCCGTATATTTTGTACATGCCATGAGCCAGGGCGAAATTGCAGGAGCTGTAAAACTGCATTTTACTGATGGTACTCATTTTACTAAATACATGAAGGTTTTTGGTGGCAAACATGGTGCCGGTGAGGTGCGAAACTGGTGGTATCCTTCAGTACCTGAACCCCGTAAAGGCATTCCGCATTTAAAAGTGGCCTGGAGAGGTGAAAATGTCTATAGCAAGAATGTAGGTGCCTGTATTTACGGGTTAGAAAATCCACATCCGGAAAAGGAAATCCAAAAAATAACCTTTCACGGACAAGATGATGAAACAAAATGGATGATTTTGGGTGTAACATTGTGCGATGCACCTGTATTTATGATGCCGACTATTGTATCCACCATTCCCAAACATTGGGCAGCGGCTGAATGTTATTATGCACTGATGGAAGGACTTGCCGGGATAAAAGATACCGGGGTAGCTTTTGATAAAGCATTGCTGGCACCCCGTTGGGAGGCTGCCGGTGTAAAAGGTGCCCGGGCAACAGCAAGGTATGCTGCATCTGACGGATACCTCTCTTACGCGTATAAACGACCCTCTGAAAATCAGTTACATCTGTTATTTACCTCGGGAGCCAGTCAAATTAAAATTATGATGTTGCTGCCCGATGGTAAAAATGTTGAGAATTTCTCCCTGAATGATGCCGACGCTCAATGGAAACTGGAAACAATTGAAGATTCTTCTTACCTTGTTTGTATAACTGAGAAAGTAGGGGTGCATGAAATTCGTGCAGAGCTTTCCTGATTTTTTGTTGTGTCTGAGTTTTAATAATATTTATTTAAAGTATTCTAATGAAAAAATTATTGTTATTATATGTATGTCTTTTGATAAGTTTTCAACTCATGAGTCAATCTTTTAATTTAACGCTATATCCGGAAGGCGAAATTCCCAATTACCAACCCACGGGCGAAAAAGAAGTGGTGGATACCGGAGATATTATTAAAATTGGGAAAGTGCAGGTGCCCGACATACAGGTTTTTCTCCCATCCAAAAGAAATGCCACAGGCGAAGCCGTTATCATTTGCCCGGGAGGTGGATACTGGATACTGGCATATGACTGGGAAGGCACTGACATTGCAAAATTCTGGAATTCCAAAGGAGTGGCTGCCATTGTGTTAAAATACAGACTACCTACCTCAGAAAGCCAGATAGTGCCGCATAAATCGCCGCTTTTAGATGCGCAAAGAGCCATGCGCCTGGTGCGTTATCATGCCGGTGACTGGAATATTCATCCCAATAAAATTGGCATTATGGGATTTTCTGCCGGAGGTCATTTGGCTTCTACACTTAGCACACATTTTGATGCCGGTAGTCCGGATGCTGACGATCCTGTTGAAAAAGAAAGCTGTCGTCCTGATTTCTCCATTCTGGTATATCCGGTGATTTCTTTTGCCGCTGACTTTGGGCATTCTGGCTCAGAAAAGGCCCTTGTAGGCGAAAATGCTCCTGATTCACTTGTCAGGTATTATTCAAGTGAATTGCAGGTTACACCTCAAACACCTCCGGCCATCTTGATACATGCATCCAATGATAAAGGTGTGCCGGTAAAAAACAGCATTGTTTATTATGAACGGTTAATTGAAGAAGGTGTGGAGGCAGCCATGCACATTTATCCTTACGGCGGACATGGTTTTTCGCTTGCTGTAAATAAGGGTTACTTGTCAGGATGGACTGAAAGATGCTATGAATGGATGTCGGCCCTAAATAAAAACAAAGAGTAACATTTTCAAAAGATAGCAAATCCTTTTAATAGAAATTTGCTATTATCTTTGTTTTCACCTTTTTTTGCTCACACATTATATCTATTGTTAAAGGACTTGTCTGCAAATTCATAGGTGTTACTATTTTTCACCAACCCATTCCAAAAACCGGGAGATGATAGCATTAGCATTTAAATATCAGCAATTATATTCGTTCTTTAATAAAAAGATATATCAATTAACCAGGGCCTGCTGAAAAAGTCTGTAGTGCATTATCTAAAAGGCGGTAAAGCGACGCTGTAAGTAATACTGCGAGCTGCAGCCAACGAATTAGATGATGTGTTACAGACTAATGAAATAAAAGTATAAGAAATGAAAGGTTTTTCATGATAGTTAGCCAATATCATTACATTTTTTACTAAAAAAACTTCATATTAAGCTGATAATGAAAGTATTTCATGTTTTTCAGAAGACCCTAACTAAATAAAAACTAAACCATACCGTGAAAAACACTTTACTTATTTCTGCTTCGGCTGCCTTTTTGCTCGGATCATGTACAGCGAAAGAACATGAAAAACCCAATGTTTTATGGATAACCTGCGAGGATATTTCACCTGCCTGGGGCTGCTATGGCGATGCCAGTGCTGCCACACCTAACATTGATGCTTTAGCCGATGAGGGCTATGTGTTTACCCGTGCCTATTCCAATGCCCCAATTTGTGCTCCTGCCAGGTCTACCCTTATCAGCGGAATGTATGCCACAAGTTTGGGTACGCAAAATTTACGTTCGGAAATTCCCGTGCCGGATGATTTTAAAATCCTTCCTGAATATTTGAAAGAAAGTGGTTATTTCACAACCAATAACGCCAAAACAGACTATAATTTCAGCGCGGAAGGACGTTGGCATGAAAACAGCAATGAAGCCCACTGGCGGAATCGTAATAATGAACAACCCTTTTTTAGTGTATTTAATTTTGGCATTACGCATGAAGGGAATGCCAACAGAATTCGATCGATTGATACTGCAGCCCTGGTGAAAGTGCATCAGCCTGAAGAAATGGTTTTACCACCTTATTTCCCCGATAATGAGGAGTTCAGGAGCATCATGGCCCATCAGTATAACCTTATTTCACTTTTTGATCATGAGGTTGGAAATTTGGTTAATCAGCTTAAAGAAGACGGACTATATGAAAACACCATCATCTTTGTTTTTTCAGATCATGGTTTTGGGCTCCCGCGTCACAAACGATGGCTCTACCAGTCCGGTACCCGGGTTCCTTTTGTGATGCATGTGCCTGCAAAGTACCGGCATCTCACAGAAAATGTCGAAAAAGGGCAGATTAATCAATTGGTGGCATTTGTTGATTTTGCACCTTCAGTTTTAAACCTTACGGGAGCATCTGTTCCGGAAATAATGCAGGGAAGATCTTTTTTGGGTGCCAATGCTCGCGAAAAAGAGTATGTTTTCGGATATCGTGACCGTGCTGACGATGTTTATGACATGAGTCGTTCTATAAACAATGGGAAATTCAGGTATATACGAAATTTTATGCCACACAAATCTTACATACAGGATGCACTTATTTTTAATGCAGGAAAACGGTCTTATGCAGAATTACATCGTTTAAAAGCATCGGGAGAATTGCCGGCGGAAACGCAACAAATGTTTGAACCAAAAGCCGTTGAAGAATTATATGATCTCGAAACTGATCCTTATGAGCTGAATAATCTTATTGCAGATTCATCCTATTATGATATATTATCTGAAATGAGGTTGTTGTTAGAGCAAACAATCATTAAAACCCATGACTCCGGACTTTTGAATGAAGGAGAAATGATGCTCAGGGCAGAAGGAAGCTCTGTTTATGAAATGACGCACGATTCTTCTTTATTTCATCCACAAAAATATCTCCGGGCTGCTGAAATGGTAGGCAAAGAAGAGAATTATGAAGCGCTATCCAGGGCTTTGCAGAGCGAATATTCCACAATTCGGTTTTGGGCCATGCATGCTTTACTGTCCATGGATAAACCCATCAATGATTACAAGGACCTGCTGGTGGAACTATTGAAAGATCCTTCCGTTCCCAATGCTGTGTTGGCCGCTGAAATATTACTTAATAAATTCAACTATCAACCTGCACTGGAGGTGTTGAAAGAAGGGTTAATGCATGAGAATGAACCGGTGGTTTTGCAGGCTGCTATTGCCACCCGGCAGGCAGGAGAAAAAGCCTGTTCGCTCATACCTTTGATAAATGATGAAGTTTATCCGAGGTTTGCCGGTGAGGTATGGGGGCGTTACAAAAGCTGGTCTTATCCTATGTTTATAGGTATGTCGCTTGATCAGACTTACAAAAACTGTGGGTTGGAGATAGAAGTAGATAAGTAGATTAGCTTTATTCCTTTGTATTGGAATAGTTGTTTTGAGGTTAAACCATACTGCAATCAGAGTTGACGCATAAAGATTATTAACCATGGATGCAAAGGAATTGATTCTTTGAATAAATTATATTTGTGTAAATACATTTATTATTCTTAACTAAAGTTTCGCAGTAGATTAAAATGTTAAAATAGAGTAAAATAAATAGTAAAAAAAGTAGCATGATATTTGGATAATATACTGAATATTAGTATATTAACAACGTATTCCAAAACGCAATATCATGCTACAGAGTAAAGATATAAATAAGATTTCAGAATTAAAAAACGGTTTTACCCCCAGGTGGCTCGAACCGGATTTTATTTTAAGTTCTTTGAAATGCTTTTCATTTTCAGCCATCTGTAAAAGCTTAAACCCTCTAAAAAAGAGAGGGTATAGTTTTGAGATGATATTTAGCTGTTTAATCAGTTTGCCATTTTTAGGACTATCCAGCGTGAATTCCATGGCCACAAATGCCATAACCGACCATATTAAAGCCCGTAAAGATGTATTTTACCGGCTTAAAAATAGCTCCTCAATCTGTTGGAGGCTAATATTATGGATGTTTTCGATGAAGTTCATTAAGTTAGTAAACTCTCAAAAACCTACTTCTGAGGCCCCCAAATGCCTCATCTTTGACGATAGTATGCTCGAAAAAACCGGTAGGTATATTGAAAAAGTATCGCGTATGTTCGATCATGTAAGCCAGCGTAATTTGCTTGTTTTTAAGCTATTAACCATGGGGTATTGGGATGGCACGTCATTTATCCCCCTCGATTTCTCGCTACATAGAGAAAAGGGCTCAAATAAAGATAAGCCATATGGACTGAAAAAGAAGGAATATAAAAAACAGTATCGAAAAGTAAGAGAAAAAGGTTCATTTACAGATATCCGGGCAAGAGAGGCAGATACAACCAAGATTGAAAGCGCTTTAAAGATGTTCAGGTATGCTATATCTCAGGGTATAAAAGTGGACTACGTATTAATGGATAGCTGGTTTACCTGCAATGCCTTTATAAAAGCTGTCAAAAGTGTTAAAAAACAAACCGTCCATTTAATAGGTATGTACAAGACACCGAAAACGAAGTTTGAGTACATGGGTGAAAGATTAACACATAGCCAAATCCGTAATAAATCCGGAAAGGTGAAGCGATGCAGAAAACTCAGGTTGTACTATAAAGAAGTACTGGTAAATTATAATGGAGTTCAAATAAAAATGTTTTTTAGCCGCAAAGGTACAAATGGCAAATGGCGTGTTTTTATCACAACAAATACTGATCTTACATTCCTTAAAATGATAGAGATATACCAGGTACGTTGGACAATTGAAGTGTTCTTTAAGGAGGCCAAGCAATTACTTGGACTGGGCAAATGCCAATCGAATGATTTTGATGCACAGATAGCAGATGTCACAATTACAATGGTACAGCACATCTTACTTACATTAAAATATCGATTTGAGGTTTACGAATCAAAAGGTGCCCTGTTTGAACATGTGCAGGAGAATATTATCGAATGTCGCCTGGATCAGCGAATATGGGGTTTGTTTATTGAACTCATCAATCTGATGGAAATAATATTTGATGAACTGGATCAAATGGAAATACTGAAGAAGATTATGCGCGATGAGAGGGCATATACGTTAATTGCCAGGTTAATCCCAGATGAACCCGAGAAAAATGTGGCAGCTTAGTTAAAAAATGGAAAGCATAAAACCTTGAATACCAAAAGGTTAACAAATATAAAGACTGATATAACAGCTTGATAATGTATATATTAGAAACAAGTGCGAAACTTTAATTCTTAATTAATTACGTGTTAATAAAAATTTTACTCTCTAATTGAAGATTTAATAAATGCTCAATAAAATTTGAATAAAAGGGGTATTCATGAATCAGTGGTTTAAATCAAAAAGGTACACGCCAAATGTAAACGGAGGCAATTTCAATCTTTTATATATGAATTTTTCTGTATTAATGCTTCACCAGTATTTTTTCTATTAAACCGACAGCCATAAACAAAAGCATATGTTATTCTTATACGCCTAATATTTAGTTGCTTATGTTTATTTATGGCAACTTTTATAATTTAGATGAATTATAATTAAGCACATTATTAAAGATGTATTTTTTTTTTTTTTTCTAATATATAATATATTAGCCGCTTCTAACGGTTGAGAAATTAGGATGGCGTATGTTAAGATCAAAAATTATTTTAGCACTACTTGATGCGATTGAGATCCTGTTATTTGCAGGAATCTTTATTCTACTTCCATTAATAGATCGGGGAGAATTAATGAATAGCAATCAAGCAGAAAAATTCTTTTTCTTCTATGCAATGCTGGCTGCTATTCTCCTTTATAAGCTAATAAAGAGTTGTTTATTAAATGAGGAAATACATTTTAAAGTAACCTGGGTAGATATTTTAGTTCTATTATTCTTTATATATGTGATTGCCAATCGCTTTTTGGTAGCTGATTTTTTTAGTCATAGCCGGTATTTATTTGAGTTCATTGGATTAGGCCTGTTTTATCTTTTAGTTAGGCTTACCAGGAAGAATTTATGCAGTACACTGCTTATTTCCCTTATCACAGCAGGTGTTGTTCAGGCTTTGTATGGAAATCTTCAATTATATGGTATTTTTCCATCGCACCATTCTTTATTTAAAATAACAGGCGGTTTTTTTAACCCTGGGCCTTATGCCGGGTACTTATCTTCTGTACTTCCAATAGTTTTAGCACTTTACCTTTTTCATGCCAAACAGGTATTTCACTTTAGGTGCAGAACTGAAATTTCCTTGGATGATTTATCAAAAACAACGAGGGGTATTCATGGTGTTATTAAATCAATGACAATTCACCTAAAAGAGTTCATCTCGAAATACGGGAATATGCTGATGTATTATTTTTATGTAGTTTCTTTAATTCTAATAGCAGTTATTCTTCCAGCCACACAATCACGTGGAGCATGGCTGGCAGTTCTTTTTTCCGGAGTATATTTGTTGTTTAAAAGATATAATATAAAGGCAAGCATTGTTAAAAAATACTTAAATTCAAAGATTAAAATAATTTTTGGTATACTCCTGCTATTTATTACACTTGGGGGTTTATCTTATACCATATACCAATTTAAAATAGATTCTGCAAATGGCCGTTTGTTAATATGGAAAAATACGCTGGACATGATCAAAGATAAGCCGCTCCTTGGATGGGGTTTTGAAAAATTTCCCGCTCACTATATGAATTATCAGGAAAATCATTTTAAAACAGATATAAATTCTTCTTTTGCTGATGTTGCAGGAGAAGTTAATTATGCCTTCAATGAATTCCTTAAAATTGGCTCAGAAACCGGAGTTTTTGGTCTTCTGATAGCTCTTGGGATCATAGTTGCTATTTTCACACTTAAAGATTGTCCTTATGAATCTAATAACAAAGTATTATTTCTGGCAGCAAAGGGGAGCCTATTAGCAGTGGTTATTTTTGGATTGTTTTCATATCCTTCCAACATCCTGCCGATAAAGCTCAACTTTATTTTTCTTTTGGCAATAGCTTCGGGTTATAAAGAGGGAATAAGAATGAAACCAAATGTTAATGGTAAAATATTAATCTATTCCAGAATACTGCTTTTTGCCGTGATCCTAACATTTACGCTAAGCGTGTACCCATTCTTTAAAAAGTGGCACCAGGCTTATGAAGATTGGAGAGTTGCATTCTATACTTACCAATTGGGTGCGTGGGAAGCCTCAGTGACTGATTTTGAAAAAGCGAAACCATTATTAGCACATAATGGCCAGTTTTTGGTTAACTACGGCAAAGCATTGTCAATGGCTGGAAAACACTCAGAAGCTATTGCTGTATTATTGGAAGCCCGGAATTATTTACAAAATACCATATTGTGTACTGCCATGGGTGATAGCTATAAAGCTTTGGGACAGAACCATGAGGCTGAAATGTGTTATTTACAGGCATGGCATATGATTCCAAGTCGATTTTATCCAAAATATCTTTTGGCAGTTTTATATGATGCAACGGGAAAAAAAGAGGATGCCACAAAAATTGCCAATGAATTGATTCTTAAGGAACCAAAAATAGAATCTACAGCGGTAGATGAAATTAAAGTTGAAATGGCAAAAATTATTGAAAAAAATAAGATATCTGACAAGTAATAATTTATATTGTGGACAATTTAGATTTCTCACAAAACATGTACGTTTTTATAACAACCTTAAAAATATAAATCTAAAACCAAATGCCCTACAGAATATTTCTTTTTTTCTTTTTATCTTTTTTCCTTGCCTGCTCAACCCATGTTAAAGAAGATGAATTGAATACAATACAGCCCTTACAAAAGGAGCTAAACCAGGTGAAGGTTGAAATCCTTGAGGCCAAAGTATTTAATAATGAACTCATCAGTAACGGGATACTCAACGCTCCCAAAAAAGGTTTGTTGAAGTTCTCTATTAGCGGCCAGCTACAAAAGGTAAATTTTAGAAACGGAGAATTTGTTAAAAAAGGCCAATTAATTGCACAACTGCAGCAGGCAGAACTTGAACAGGCCTACAACCAGGCGCAAATAGTGCTGGCAAAAGCAAATCTTGAATTGCAGGATATGCTCATTAGCCAGAATTACAATTTCAACGACAGTATGCATATTCCTGCTGAAGTTTATGATGTTTTAAAAGTTCGGTCAGGTTACGCAGAAGCATTAAATAATGTTAAAAAGGCCGAGTTAAACCTGGAAAATTCAGCGCTGATTGCCCCTTTTAGTGGCGTTATTGCTAATTTAGAACATAATATCTTCGAACAGGTAAGCCCTGGTGATGATTTTTGTACTTTGATAGACAATGCTGTTTTTGAAGTTAAATTTTCCGTTCTTGAAACAGAAATGGCAGAGATATCTTTAGGCAGGAATATTACAGTAGTGCCTTTTTCTGATAACCTAAGCAGTTATAACGGAAAAATTACAGAAATTAACCCGATTATTGATGAAAACGGGCTGATACGGGTAAAAGCCAGACTCGGCAACAATCATGGACTTATTGAGGGTATGAATGTAAAAGTGTTTGTCCACACTGAAATTGCGGGGCAACTGGTAGTACCCCGTTCAGCTGTGGTTCTCAGGCAAAACCAGGAGGTTTTATTTAAGTATGTTTCGGGTACTGCCTGGTGGACCTATGTAAAGGTACTCCATGAGAACAGTAAATATTACGCTGTTATAGCCCATCCCGATAAGAATTCTTCATTAGCAGCAGGAGATACTGTTATCGTTTCAGGAAATTTGAATTTAGCCCATGAATCTGAAGTAGTGATACATTAATAATTCAAAAGTCGATTTTATTTCTGTATAAAACTTAAAGGAAACTTTTTGAAAATGGAAAGAAAAACAGCAATTATGATAAAAGAAGGAGTAATAAAAACCCAACAGAAATTTCCTGAATGATAAATTTCCTTATACACCGGCCGATAGCTGTTACCATGACATTCATTGCCATAATTGTGCTGGGAATGGTGGCCGCTACACGGTTGCCTGTTTCGTTGATGCCTGATGTTGATATTCCCAGGATAACAGTGCAGGTAAGTAATAAAAATTCCTCGGCACGTGAGCTTGAGAATACATTAGTAAAACCCTTGCGGTTGCAATTGATGCAGGTGGCTCATTTAAAAGACATAAAAAGCCAGACTTTAAATGGAAATGCTACCATTACACTCAGTTTTTCTTATGGCACGGACATTAATCTGGCTTTTATAGAGGTAAATGAGAAGATTGACCGGGCCATGGCTGGTTTCCCCAATGAAGCAGAGCGTCCCAAAGTAATAAAGGCAAGTGCAACAGACATACCTGTATTTTTCCTGAACCTGACCCTTAAATCAGAAGTTGTAAATCATGAAATCCATGAGCGACAAATAAATGACCGAAATTTATTTCCGGTATCAGGAGAATTTACTGAACTAAGCAATTTTGCCGACCAGGTTATAAAAAAACGTATTGAGCAACTGCCGCAAGTGGCATTGGCCGACATAAGCGGCAGGGTTTTTTCCGAATTGCTTATTTTGCCCGATCAGGAGAAGCTACAGGCGCTGGGCATTACCCTGGAGGATATCAAAAGTACATTGATTGAAAACAATATTAACATTGGAAACCTCTTAATCATAGACGGGCAGTATCAATATAATATCCACATAGGCAATAAGTTGCAAACACCTGAGGATGTAGCCAACATTTATCTTAAAAAAGAGGGACAAATATATCAGTTAAAAAGCATTGCCGAAATTATTGAACACCCGCAAAAGCAAAAAGGATTTATTCAATCAGACAATAAAAATGCCATTTCACTTGCCATTATCAAACAGTCAGACGCCAGAATGAATGATTTGGAAGCGGAACTGGATAATATGATGAAGCATTTAATAAATGATTATCCTGATATTGAATTTACCATCACCAGAGATCAGACAAAGCTGCTTGACTACTCATTAAATAATCTGAAGCAAAGCCTTTTAGTGGGTGCGCTTCTTGCTTTTCTTGTTATGTTCTGCTTCCTTAAAGATATTAAGTCACCAGTATTAATAGGTCTTTCTATCCCTGCCTCCCTGATCATATCTCTCCTGTTTTTCCATATTTTCAATCTTTCCATTAATGTTATATCATTGTCTGGTTTAATCCTGGGCATTGGTATGATGATAGATAATTCCATTATTGTGATTGACAATATCACACAATACCGCGAGCGAAATTTTGATTTATCACATTCGTGCATTACTGGCACAAATGAAGTGTTTCGTCCAATGTTAAGTGCTGTTTTAACAACCTGTTCAGTTTTTATACCTTTAATTTTCCTGGGAGGCATTTCCGGTGCTTTATTTTACGACCAGGCAATAGCTGTTACCATTGGACTTTTTGTTTCACTGTTTGTTTCCATCACATTATTACCTGTTTATTATCGTGTTGTTTATCAAAGATGGCCCTTGAATCATCAAAAAAGATTTTTGACAAAAATTAATAAACTGGATTATGTAGCATTGTATGAAAAGGGATTACGGTTTACCTTAAGAAGACAAGGCTATATCTGGATAATAGTTGCAGCCATGCTTGCAGGTGCGGTTTATCTTTTTATTCGTTTAGATAAAAATAAGTTTCCTCCAATAACTAAAACAGAAACCCTGCTTAGGATAGACTGGAACGAACGCGTATCACTTGAGGAAAACAATGAAAGGATTAATG
>JBEPYD010000066.1:0-13110 GCA_041641575.1 Bacteroidales bacterium | reverse complement strand
ACGCCACCTGCAGGTCGCCGGTGCCCACTCCTGTCCAGAAATTATGACGGATGATATAGAATGCTCCTTTTAGATATTCTATCCGCTGGGTAATGGAATGCCCGTTGGGTGTAAGCCCGTGCCGGTAGCGGTCAATCTCCCAAATGGTGGTATAAATTCTTGGCTTCAGTCCCTTTTGAGTAACGTAAATATGATTGGCAATACCTGATTCAATGGCTTTAATATCACCTTCTGTCAGGGCGGCCACTCCGGCAGAATCTTTCCTGAGGCCGCGCGATGTCAGGTATCTAGTTAAAGTATGCTCCACTTTAAACCCTTGTGGACCGATGCTGTCAAAAGCAATTGCTCCCCTACGGTTCCATGCCCTGCGCATTTCATCGCGGGCAATAAATAAGCCTACCCTGTATCCATTTTCTACAAAGGGATTATCAAAATCGTGCCTATATGGATTTCCCTGCACCGTATATTTATCAATGGTTTCAGGGTTGTATGCTTCAATATCATAAAATTGCTCAATTTGTTTTAAAATATAAAAAACACTTCCTGAAATGCCAGCGAAAACCACAACCAGTATGGCCGATTTAAGCCAGATGCTTTTTAACCGTAAAACCAGTATAAGGCTGAGGAAAAAAGCCGTAGCTGCAAATGTTGCCAGCCCGGAGAATACCTGGAGCAGCATCATCGTCAACAGAATAAAAAGGATAAAAACGAATAAGCCAGCCAGCAGAAGTATATTTTTACGGGGACTGCTTATATAAAGGTACAGGGCTGCAAATATGCCAATGTTCATGAGAAGGGAGAAACGGATGTGATAGATTAGCACTGAGGCATCACGCGGATCGGTAATTTCCACACCGGTAATACCAAACAGTACCAAAAGGGTAACAGCTGCTCCGATAAATACCGCAGCGGTAAAAATGATGAGCAAAGTGCGCAGTTCCCGTGCTGTAAGTGTGGCAGAAGTGCCGATGATCAGAGGCAGGAAGAATACCGGCAGCTTAATTTTTACATCACGCAAGGCAAATGTAAAATCAGAGGTGTATAGCAGTCCGATAAGGTGGAGCAGGTAAAGTGAAATGATAATGATAATGCTTTTGCGTTCTTTAAGTACACGTATTTTTCTTGCAAAATCACCCTCCACAATCCAGTTCGCGCCCAATAGAATAAAGCCTATGGTAATGGTAAACTTGGAAAGGGGCAGACTGGCGGCTATAAAAATAAGTATCAGGAAGTATATCCTGTGTCCGGGCCATTTTTTATTTTCTGCAGAAAAATTCACTGTATATATATGGTATGCATTTGTCGTTGCTAAGGTAATTGCGTTTTATCAAAAATTACTTGCACTGTGATGTTTTTTTAGACATAGAAAAGTTTTGACTTTATAAAATAGATAAATCAAAGTAATACTGTTTATTAAGCCGTGAATAATTGTTTCCAATTAATATTCAGTTAGAAAAGAAATTTTTTAAATAAATTGCAGAATGAAACAATCATGATTAAACCTACCAACGATTATTATAATTATCCGGTTCCATTCCGAATTATCGGAAAGTACTAACAAATGAAAAATGAATTATACACAGATGAAATATATAAACTTAATCGCGTTATTTTTATTTGCTTCCTGCTCCTCTGCCCTGATTGCTCAACCGGAGTATTATGGAAATCCTATGGAAAACCTTCCTCCCTGGGTAACCCGTGTTACTGATTTCGGGCAACGTGCTGATTGGTCGGCGGGTGGTAAAAAAATTCTGTCGGAGGACCAGAGCTCAAAACAATAGAAAGATACAAGGTTGTGAGCGATGAATAAGATTGATTTTGATTTCTTAGCGAAAGGATATATTTGCCCAAAGCATCGTTTGCTATTTAATGCCATGGCTTACTTATCATTGAAGGGATTAAAAAGCTATAATTTGTGTAACCAGGAATCACTCCCTTTACTATAAAAATATGCTTATGCTCAGTAGGATTGAATAATAAATAATTGGCTCAGGGGAAACAACAGCATTATAATCATTTGCTTTCCTTAATTCAATCTCTTTAGCTAGGCAAAATCTCCTTTTTGCTCACCATGTTTATTTTAAAAAGGTGTTTGGCAGCTCCTTTCAATAGGTTCTGTTGAGCTTATGAGAAAATTCTTTGATTACATCAATGAACGCGGGATTCACTTTATATCCTAAGGTTTGATAATGGACTTTTCTTTTTCAGAACGGGACTTTCCTTGCACATAAATATTAACCAACATACATTCTTTAGGGATTCATTCAAGAGTATATAAAGTAAAAAGGTCGCCTAAAATTAGGCGACCTTCAATTATAACAGAAAATTTATGAAATCAAATAAAAGTATTTAATGAGCAAAGCACTATTTTTTTATGAAGCTTCTGATTTCGGTTTGACCATTAATAAAATCAATATGAACAATGTATACGCCTTTTTGTAGCTCTTTTATGTAAAGTTCAGTATTGCTGGAGGCTTCAACATTCCTTGCCCTACCTGTAATGTCAAATATTTCAACATTACTGATTTCAATCTCTGAAGAAATGTTAATCACATCATTTGCCGGATTTGGGTAAACTGTTAGAGTTGAAAGTTCATCCTGGAATGCAGATACTATGATCTCAAATGATATAGAATATGTAGAAGTAGTACCATCTTCGGCAGTCACTTCAATACTTGCTACTCCAGGTACAGCGCTGGCATCGGTAACAACACTTGTTGCAGCATCATCTTCTTCTGTTACAGTTACAATGGGCACAGAAGCTCCTTCAGCAACTTCGTAGGTATAAGTATATGTTTCCTTATTAAATCCTTCAAGAGCAACGCCATCTATCATAATAGAAGACAAGTAGCTATTTGTTGATAAAGTTGATTCAGCTGATTTGCCAAATTTGATATAATCAACCTCTATCATGGATTGCAATAGATCACCCTGTGTATCATCATTTCCAAAAACAATTCCCATTTGGTAAATAGAAGACGAATCAGGATAATACATGGTACCACTTCTTTCATAAGCAAACATATCAGTATAATCCAGGTTAATGGTTACCCATTCATCAGCTGGAATATCATATGTATTTGTATTAACAACTACGCCATTGGATCTATGACTTCCTGATGTGGAGAATAAACGAAACAAGGCTGAATTCTCAACACTCGATTTGAGACGTAATTCAACATAAGGATATTCCGACAAGTCAGCAACCTTAGTTTCATTGTCTGAGATCTGATAAAACATCTGAGTGAAATTATACCCGTTGTAAGCACCAGTGCCAAGGGTATCTTCATTTGTTGATCCTCCGGCTTTATCTACATCAATCATTAATGTATCGCCGCTATGTGAGAAAAGGTATACATCGCGGGTAATGGCACGATCTTCCTGCGAAAACAGATTCAGCGCATCTTCGGAAGTAAATTCTTCAATAATATCATTATCCTTAGTAGCGACAACATCTCCAAACTGAATAAAATCAACCAATACTTCTGACTGTAGTAAATTGCCCTGAGAATCATCATTACCAAACACGATTCCTAAGCGATAAATTGATGAGGAATCAGGATAATACATAGTACCACTTCTTTCATAAGCAAACATATCAGTATAATCCAGGTTAATGGTTACCCATTCATCAGCTGGAATATCATATGTATTTGTATTAACAACCACGCCATTGGATCTATGACTTCCTGATGTGGAGAATAAACGAAACAATGCCTGATTCGCCGCTGAAGATTTTAACCTTAAAGAAACAAATGGATTTTCAGATAGGTCTGAAACTACAGAACCATTTTCTGAGATATCATAAAACATTTGAGTAAAATTATACCCGTTATATGCTCCTGTACCCAGGGTATCTTCATTGGTTGAACCTGCTGCTTTATCTACATCAATATGCAGTGTATCTCCGCTCCATGTGAATAAATATACATCACGATTAATAGCACGGTCTTCCTGGCTCAGCAAGTTTAACGCGTCGGATGAAATAAAATCCTGAAGAATAATTGGATTCTTAACAACTGAAGCCTTTCCAAATTTAATATAGTCAATGGCAACATTGGCCTGTAGTAAGTTGCTTTGTGAATCCTCATTACCAAACACGATTCCTAAGCGATAAAGTGATGAGGAATCAGGATAATACATGGTACCACTTCTTTCATAAGCAAACATATCAGTATAATCTAGGTTAATGGTTACCCATTCATCAGCTGGAATATCATATGTATTTGTATTAACAACTACGCCATTGGTTCTATGACTTCCTGATGTGGAGAATAAACGAAACAATGCCTGATTTGCTGTTGAAGACTTTAAACGAACAGATATAAATGGTTTCTCAGATAAATCAACCACTTCATTGCCATTCTCTGAAATATTATAGAACATTTGTGTAAAATTATACCCGTTATATGATCCTGTACCAAGGGTATCTTCATTGGTTGAACCGGCTGCTTTGTCTACATCAATATATAAGGTATCACCCGATTGAGAAAACTCATATACGTCACGGGTGATGGCTCTGTCTTCCTGCGAGAGCAAGTTTAAGGATTCTGAAGAAGCAAAATCCTCAGTATAATCGCTGTACTTTACTACCGCAGCTTTACCAGTTTTGATGTAATCAACTTCCACAACACATTGAAGTAAATCGCCTTGAGAGTCTGTATTTCCGAACACGATTCCCACCTGATAAATTTCGGCGCTGTCAGGATAATACATTGTGCCGCTTCTTTCATAAGCAAACATTTCAGAGTAGTCAAGCGTAATTACTACCCATTCGTCAGCCGGAATATCGTATTCATGAGTATTTACCACCACACCATTTGTTTTGTGGCTCCCTGAAGTTGAGAACAGCCTAAATAGAGCTTGATTTGCGACAGTTGATTTTAGCCGAATTGTAACGAAAGGATAAGATGAAAGATCTGACACCTCTGAAGTGTCTTCAGAGAAAAGATAAAACAATTGTGTAAAATTATAACTATTGTAAGCGCCAGTTCCTAAAGTATCTTCATTTGTAGAACCGGCTGCTTTGTCTACATCAATTATGAGATTGTCATTCATAAATGAGAAATCATATACACTTCGCGTACCTTCCCGATCCTCCTGGGATAATTGATTAGAAACATCAGTACTGAATTCCTGTATAAGACTGTCGTTTCGCAAGCTCACAGGAGCTGCTCTTAGATTTAATAATCCTGTTGTTATGATCAATAACGTTAAAATAGTACATACTCTCTTCATAGTAATTTTAGTTAAGTTTTAAGAATTAATTATTAAGTTAATATATGGAATAGCATATCTTTTCATTATCAGTGAAATGTAAAGAAATATATAAACTGATAAAAACACCTGTGAAAAATGTTGAAATAGTATGGTAAAAATGTTTAATGTGAGATTTAAAAATAAGTCAAATGTGTAAACCAAATATGTTCAATCTACTCACAACCACTGGCGGCACTTGTTAGAATAGCCAGACGAATTCATTCATTTAAAATGGATAAAAAATGCAACATTTGATTATTCTTTAATTGCTTATAGGCATACCTTTAAAAAAATATTAAAATTAACCACACATGGTATTTCTCCTATTAATCTGATTGTTGTAATACCTTTAATTTATCTAACATATGGTTCTCATTTTGGAGCAATCTCTGCAATGTGCACCTGACCGTTAAATAATATGGCAGAAGGACGCATATTAAGCATTTTATCAAAAAAAGTTTCTGTGGCAAGGTATTTCATATTTAATCGAAAGCATTTGTCTTAGCAATACATTAATAGTGACTTACCCTTCGTTTTCGAATCAATTGTAAGATTCAATTTGTCAATGCAACTGGATCTGATTTTTCTCTCTTTAGTTAGGTCTGCTAAAAAAGTCTGTAGTGCATTATCAACAAGGTGGCAAAGCGACGTTGTATAGCAATACTGTTAGCTTGCAGCCAACGCTGTAAATGATGTGCTACCGGCTAACGAGATAAAAGTACTTGAAAAACACAAGGGTTTTCAGAAGATTTACCACACTAATTAAATATTTAACCTTTCTTTTCGTCTAATTATTATCGCAAACACAAATCAGAGGTAGATTAGTGTTTCAAGGATGCATTCCCGGATGTGTTATATTTAGTAGGAGCAATGCCAAAATATTTCTTAAAACTTTTACTAAAGTATAAGGGATCAACATACCCCACTTTGTAAGCAACTTCTGAAATTCTTACATGCCCCGATGAAAGAATTTGTGCAGCTCTCTTCATGCGCATGGTATTCAGAAATGATGAACCGGTTTCATCTGTAAGTGCTTTAAGTTTTTTAAACAACATACTCCGGCTCATATTAAGTTCTGATGCCAATGAGGCAACATTAAATTCAGGATCATCCATTCTTTTTTCCACAATAGTGAATAGAGATGTTAAAAATTGCTCATCAACCGAACTTACAGCAATATCTTTTGGAGTAGCATTGAGTTCTTTAAATTTTTGTTTAAGGGATTCTCTTGTTTTAAGGATGTTACCAATTTTGAGCTTTAATATTTCAGCATCAAATGGTTTTGGTATGTAATCATCTGCTCCTCCCTTCATTGCTGATAGCTGGTCCTCTTCAGAGCTTCGGGCAGTTAGCAGAATTACCGGTATATGACTGGTATATCTGTTTTCTTTAATTTTTTTTGTCAGTTCGAAACCATCCATCTCTGGCATCATAATATCACTGATGATAAAATCAGGAGAATTTTTTATTGCAATATTGATACCTTCCAGGCCATTTTTGGCTGTAGATATTTTAAATAACATTGATAGCTCAACTTCTAAAAACGATATCAAATCAGCATTGTCATCCACAATTAAAATATGCTTTTTATTCAAATTAGTAGCATTCTCCTGATTTGTTCCCGCTGGCACATTTTTGGGTAAATCATATCCTCCTATATTCGGATAATAATCCGGATTTTCTTCATTCCCACTCTTTATTTCGGACTTTTCTTCTTCAGAATAAAACGTTTCATCTGTTGGAAATTCGATAAAAAATGTACTGCCCTGATTTATTTCACTTTCTACCCAAACTCTACCTTTATGAATTTCCAATAATTCCCGGATAAGGGATAGTCCTATTCCTGTCCCTTTTATCTTTCTGTGGCCATCTGATTGAACCTGGTAGAAGCGGTCAAATACCTTTGACAATTCATTTTTAGGTATACCAACCCCTGTGTCTGAAACTGATATTGTACACTTTCGCGATTGTTTTTCAAAAAATATCTTAATGATAATACTCCCTTTTTCAGGTGTAAATTTAAATGCATTAGAGAGAAGGTTATACATTACCTTTTCCAGAATATCCCTGTCCACATAACCTGAAATTATATCATGATTGGAAATAAGCCTGTACTGAATGGCATGTCTTTCGGCCATGTAAGCAAAAGATGTAAAAAATTCGTTTACCAGTTCTACAATATTATATTTTGATACCCTTAATTTATAGGTGTTTAGTTCAAGTTTCCTGAAATCGAGAAGCTGGTTAATAAGGCGTAACAAACGAGAGGTGTTTTTATGGACCAATACCAGCTGATTAGAGGCGTAGTTTTTATCAAAATTTTCATTGATTTGTTTCAATAATCCAACTACAGGGCCAATAATTAAAGTTAAGGGAGTACGAAATTCATGAGAGATATTCATAAAAAATTTTATTTTCATGGCATTTACTTCATCAGCTTTTTGGGCTAATTCTCTCTGATTATCGAGTGCAATTTTATCAATGATGAGCTGATTTTTAAATCTTTCATGCCTTATTCGTATCTGATAAAAGAATGTCATAAGTGCCAATAATGCCATTGCGTAGGCCGTTTTAGCCAGATTTGTGCGCCACCAGGGTGGATGCACAATAATCTTTAATTCAGTATAGGTTTCAGGCCATGAACCGTATTGATTTGATGCCTTAACACGAAAAAAATACTCATCTTTTGGTAAATTAGTATATGTTGCTGCATTATGGCCGGGCGGAACGGTAATCCATTGCGAATCAAATCCTTCTAGTTTGTATTTGTAGTTAATTTCTCCGGGATTAACATGATCAGGACATACAAAACTTATTGAAAACATTCTCTCACGATGGTGAATATGAATCTCATCTGTTTTTAGCATTGTTTTTTTCAGCACCACCCTGTTCGCCACTTTATCTTCTGGTTGAACAATTTCATTAAAAATTTTTAATTCAGTAAGAAACACTGGTTTATACCCGGCATCAATCATTATTGAATCCGGATTAAAAAAAACTACTCCTGATGAGGTGCCATAAAATAATTTATTATGATTAGGAAGGATGGCGGTAGCTCCAAAATTAAATTCACTGGCAGTAAATGCACCAAACTTATTGAATTTATAAAATTGCTTGTCTTTATATCTGAAATAAACCAATCCATTTTCTGTTGAAAGCCAAATCCCATTGTCAAGCGATGTCAGCGTGTAAATATTATGATCGGGCAGCCCATTTGCAATATTCATGTGAGAGATTTGAATATCATTAATCTTATCTATTCGGTTTGCATTTAAACCATTTTTGTCTAATAATTTAATGATATTTATCCCGCCCCTGGTTGTTCCTGTCCATATATTCCCTTCCTCGTCTTGTGTAATTGACCATACATTTTGATCATTCATTCCTTCCTTTAGGCCAATATATTTTTTATTGTTGTTCCTATGCAGAAGAACTAAACCGCTGCTGGTTCCTACAAAATATGTTGAATCCCAATCTTTCTCGGTTTCAAAAATGTTTCGGAATTTATTATGTTCGCTGGCAATAGTTTGATCTGATAAATCAAAAAACTGAAAGCTACTTTTAGATTCAAGGTATAAATTTAACCCTCCGTCCCAGGTGCCAACCCAAATGTTCCCGTAGCGATCTTCATAAACTTTCCGTATTGACCAGCCATGTAGCGCCCCGGAAGTGTTCTCCGGGGTGAAATGTGAGGTTTTCTTTTGAGAAATCAAATCGGAAGTCATGCTTTTTAAATCCTTTTCCATTACATCGTGTACACAATATAATCCATTATTTGAAGTGCCAATCCATAGCCTGTTTTTTGAATCCAGAATACAGGAAGTATAAATACCCTGTCTGGATAAGGAGGTTTTAGCATCCGGCATAAGAAGTTCTCTTATATTGTCAGGATTTTTGATGTCTGAGTGATATAATCCACCTGAATTGGTTCCAAAGATCATAAGGGAATCATCAACGGGCAATATTGAGAATACTGCTTTTCTGGTTTGGTTAATGAGAAGGTCAGAAGAATAAAATTGTAATTCATTTTGTGCTAAATTAGTTACCGATACTCCACCTTTATAGGTGCCTATCCATAAATTATTCGAATTATCTTCATATATACATAGCACAAAACCAGATTGCAACGCGTGTCTATTGTTATTTTCAGCATTTATAACATCAAATTTATACCCTGAACCTTTTTCAGATCTTAACAAACCCTTATTTGCTGTTCCAATCCATACCTGGCCTGAATTATCTAAAAGCCCTTCAATGAAATTATGTTCTGTATTGTTTTTTCCCGCATCGGACTTGCTAAGTGAATAATCCAAAGGTGTTATTTTTTCTGTTTCAGGTTTAAAAGTGTAAATGTGCCCAGGACTTCCAAATAAAATATCATTTCCCAAACAAATCGAAAAATTTAAGTCGGAGACATCTTCTTTTATATTATTAATCAGGGGTATAACTTTATGATTTGACATTGAAATACCTTTGGTAATTTTGGAAAAAATATGAATATCACCTCTTGTAAATACATATAATGCATTATTATTCAGATGCATATTAAGCATGCCTGTGGCGGGGATAATATTTTCAATTGTATAATCAGGGTTAAAAACCATATTTTTATCTCTTACCAGAAAGGCCCCAGAAGAGCTAAGGATATAAACCTCATCATTAATATCGTTTTCAATTATCTTGAGTATATTTTGTTTTGATAATGATTTAAATGCACTGGGTATTAAAAAGCGTTCTTTGTCATAATCGAATACCGCTAAACCGCCATTCCCAAAGCCAATCATTAGCACGTGCATATTATTCAGAGTGTCTTCCTGAATAGTATTAATGGTGCTGCCGGGAATAGAATTGGTATCTTCAATGTTAAATAAATAGTTCTTAAAATTTAAACCATCAAACCTGGAGAGACCATTACCGGTGCCGAGCCAGATAAATCCGTAAGAATCCTGGAAAACACAACGTACACTGCTGTGAGGAAGGCCATCCTCAATTGAATATGTAGTGAATAATGGATATTTATTGCTGGCCTGAGCAACAGTTAAAAAAGCCAGCATAAAAATCACAGTTAACCATGAGTTATATGGTTTATGCCATATAGAAATTAGGAATCTTTTCAATAGTATAAATTCATTATTTATCAATGTTATGAAAAATATCTTAATTAATCATTTTTAAGATCAGCTTTCATGTTTTTTTCAAAGCATAGTTTTTGGATATGTCTAATATACTGCAGTTTCTGAAATTTAAAAGGAAGTTCCTGCTAAAAGATTCCATTTTCGATATTGAAGCAGGAAGTTTTAAAATGAATGCTGTATGCTGCAAATCTATCTTTAGATACGGAGTAAAGTGATTCATTCACCAGGTTTTGCTTTCTCTATATGTTTAGTAGACCTGGTGACATACCCATACTTAATTTTTTTACTGGTAGATATCATTTATCTTTGCACCATAATGATTTAGTCGTGCGTAATTGCCCGAACAAATAAATGTAGACTTTTTCATGTTTTTTTGATTGATGTTACAGATTTACAGAACAGATAAAAATATTTGTGAATTTGTCTTGTTTATATAAAAAATATTGTACTTTTGCAATCCCTTAATTCGGGGATGGCTGTATAAGCCAGTATATTAAGAACATAAAAACTAATTGTACAAGTGGATACATTAAGTTACAAGACGATTTCGTTAAATAAAGCCACCGTAAATAAAGAGTGGGTAATAGTAGATGCAACCGGACAATCACTGGGTCGTTTGGCATCAAAAGTTGCAAAACTAATTCGTGGAAAATACAAGCCCGGCTTTACCCCACATGTTGATTGCGGCGACAATGTAATAGTTGTGAATGCTGAGAAGATCAACATGACAGGAAAAAAATGGACGGATCGTCAGATATTCCGTCATACTGGTTATCCCGGAGGTCAGATAAGGGAAACACCAGAAGATATTTTTAAAAGAAATCCTGTAAAACTGGTTGAAAAGTCTGTAAAAGGCATGTTGCCCCGCACCCGGTTGGGACGTGCTATATTTAAAAACCTTTACATTTACACAGGTACAGAACATGGCCACGAGGCTCAGAAACCCAAAGAGTTAAATTTAAATACAATAAAATAACATGGAAGTAATTAATGCCACAGGCCGTAGAAAATCTGCCGTTGCACGTGTTTACCTCAGCGAAGGTAAAGGAAATATTACTGTCAACAAACGCGAACTAAAGCATTATTTCACCACTGAGCAATTGCAATACGTGGTTAGCCAACCACTCAACCTGTTGGAAATTGCCGATCAGTTTGATGTAAACATCAACCTTGACGGTGGCGGTATTAAAGGCCAGGCCGAAGCAGCCCGCTTGGGCATCAGCCGTGCCCTGGTAATGATGGATGCCGACAAAAAGCCCATCCTGAAATCCAATGGCTTTATCACCCGCGATCCACGCGAAGTGGAACGGAAAAAACCAGGCCAGCCAAAAGCAAGAAAGCAATTCCAGTTCAGCAAGCGCTAGCCCCTGGTTGGAATCCTTGTTTAGTATCTAAATTGCCAGGACTTTTTGAGAATTCAAAAACTACCTGGTGATTGACTTTTATTCAGAATGTAAACAAACCAATTATTATTATGCCCAGAACAAATTTTGAACAACTTTTAGATGCAGGTGTACACTTTGGTCACCTGAAACGGAAATGGAATCCACATATGGCTCCGTATATTTTTATGGAGAAAAACGGAATTCATATTATCGATCTGCATAAAACCATTGCAAAAATTGATGAGGCTGCAAATGGCCTTAAGCAAATTGCAAAATCAGGACGTAAAATCCTTTTTGTAGCCACCAAAAAACAAGCCAAAGAAATTGTTGATGAGCGCATTAAGCAAATCAACATGCCTTATGTAACCGAGCGTTGGATGGGAGGTATGCTTACCAATTTCCCCACAATCCGCAAAGCCATTAAAAAAATGAACTCCATTGATAAAATGGCTACTGATGGTACTTTTGAAAATATTTCTAAAAGAGAAAAATTACAGATTACACGTCAGCGCACCAAGCTTGATAAAATGCTTGGAAGTATTGCTGATATGTCAAGGCTGCCTTCTGCTATGTTCATTATTGATGTAACCAAAGAACATATTGCAGTGAAAGAGGCCAAGCGACTTAATATTCCTTTGTTCGCCATGGTGGATACCAATTCAAATCCAAACGATATTGATTTCCCCATTCCGGCGAATGATGATGCCTCTAAATCAATATCCCTGATTGTAGATATCATGGCCTCAGCAATTGAAGAAGGACTGGCAGAGCGTAAGGCAGAAAAAGGCGCTGAAGGTGAGAAACCCAAAAGAAGCGAAAAGAAAACAAAAACCCGTAGCAGAAGAAGTTCAGCACGTGCAGAAGGAGAATCAAAAGCTGAGGGAAATGAAGAAAATGCCAAGCCAAAGGAAACCCAGAAAAAAGCAGAACCCAAAACAGAGCCCAAAGCAGAAGCTGAACCCACTGCAAAAGAAGAGGGAACTGATAAAGAATAGTAATCGTTAATCCGAAAAAAATATATAAAAATGGCTGATATAAAAGCAGCAGATGTTGCAAAATTAAGAAAAGCGACCGGTGCCGGTATGATGGATTGTAAAAAGGCACTGCAGGAATCTAATGGCGACTTTGATGCCGCTGTTGAAATAATCCGTAAAAAGGGTCAGGCAATTGCCAACAAACGTTCAGAACGTGAGGCTTCAGAAGGCGCCGTACTTGCCGGTACTACTGCAGATAGTAAATTTGCCGCAATAGTAGTGCTGAATTGCGAAACAGACTTTGTTGCAAAAAACGAAGATTTTGTAGGACTAACACAGTCTATTTTAAATGTTGCC
>JBEPYD010000065.1:0-13236 GCA_041641575.1 Bacteroidales bacterium | reverse complement strand
TGCTAAAAGCGGCGCTAAATAAAGATTTCGGTCTCAAACTAAGTACAACCCTCAGTCATTTGGCTATTTTTGAACTTCACCATTACCATAAATTATTGGGTATCACCGATGCTGCCATGAATATAGCGCCGGACACACAGGAAAAAGCAGCCATTATAAATAATGCGGTTTCTATTTTCAACGGACTTGGCTACGCGGAGCCTAAGGTAGCTGCACTGGCTCCCGTGGAAATTGTAAATCCTAAAATCCAATCCACTACCGATGCCGCCCTTTTAGCCACCATGAACAAAAGAGGTCAGATAAAAAATTGTATCGTGGAGGGACCGTATGCCCTGGATATAGCTGTTTCCAAAGAAGCTGCAGCCCATAAAAAAATAGATCATCCCGTAGCAGGCGATGCTGATATCCTGATAACACCTGATTTAAACGCCGGGAATATTCTGTATAAATCACTGGCATTTTTAGGCGGAGGCATATCTGCAGCCATTATTGCCGGCGCGCGTGCACCCATTGTACTTACCTCACGGTCTGACAGTGAAATGAGTAAACTTTATTCAATTGCATTAGCTTCGGCCTTAAATCACTAATTTTTAATCTTCTACATTGTAAATTATAAACAAATAAATTAAAATTTCATCGTCATGTCAGACCATCACGTTCTCGTTATAAATCCCGGTTCTACCAGTACAAAAATAGCAGTGTATATCAACACAAGGGTTGTTTTTTTAAAAAGTATCCGCCACAAGCTCGATGAACTCAAAAAATTTAAAAACATCAGCGAACAGTTTGAATTTCGGAAGAACATTATTTTGCATGAACTGGAGATAGCAGAAATTGACCTCAATTCCATTGAAGCAGTAGTGGGGCGGGGTGGATTAATCCGTCCTATCAAGTCAGGCGTATACGCCATAAATGAAGCCATGAAGAAAGACTTAAGCAAGGGCATACTCGGAGAGCATGCATCAAATCTCGGAGGTCTTATTGCCGACAGTATTGCCCGCTCTTTGCCAAATGCAAAAGCCTATATTGCTGATCCGGTAGTGGTGGATGAACTCCGCGATGTGGCAAGAATAGCCGGGCATCCAAAGTTCAAGCGATACAGTATTTTCCATGCCTTAAACCAAAAGGCGACAGCACGTTCATATTCCCGTCTTTTAAACCAAACATATGAAGAGCTGAATCTCATTATTGCCCATATGGGGGGCGGCATTTCAATTGGAGCGCACAATAAGGGACAGGTAATTGATGTAAACCAGGCGTTGGATGGCGAAGGTCCTTTTTCCCCGGAACGCTCCGGTACCTTGCCCGTAGCAGCCCTGGCCCGCATGTGCTTTTCAGGAGAATACTCGCTTGAAGATGTAAAAAAGATGATTACCGGAGAAGGGGGCTATGTGGCCTATTTCAATACCAACAGTGCCTATGAGATAGAGATGCTGGCCAATGATGGAAACAAAAAAGCGCAGCTTATCCAGGATGCCATGAGCTACCAGGTAGCAAAACATATTGGTGCCATGGCCACCGTGCTGCAGGGAGATGTGGATGCTATCATACTCACTGGTGGCATAGCCAACAATACAATGGTAGTGGAATACATTAAAAAAATGGTGTCGTTCATTGCTCCAGTTGTCATTTATCCTGGCGAGGATGAAATGCACGCCCTGGCCATGAATGGCTTGCGTGTTATCCGGAAGCAGGTAGAAGTACTTCAGTACGAGGAAAAGAATATGGTAAACACAAACCCTTATCCGGACGAAGATTAAGGGGTGGAAACCGCTACCGGCAATACTTTTCCATTAAAGAAGGTATCCCCGGTAAGGCAAAAGTCACCAATAAAAGAAGCCATTTCACCCGCTGATAATGGAGCCTTCATTCCCGGAAAAGCTGCTTCCAGCATTTCCGTTTGTGCGGCTCCAATGGCAAGGCAATTTACCTTTATGTTTTGCTCCTTAAATTCTTCTGCCAAACATTCGGTTAAGCCGGCCAGAGATGCCTTGGATGCACTGTAGTATGATAATCCGGGAAATTTACTGCTTCCCTGAAATCCTCCCATACTACCTATGTTTACCACGTGGAGTTTATCTTTTTTTAAGTCTCCCGCAATCTTTATCAGCATGGCTGGGACAAACAGGTTTACCTGAAATGTACTTAAAGCATTACTATAATTAATTTCTCCAAAAGGCTTATTAATTAATTTACCTGCATTGTTTAATAAAATATCAACGGTAGATAAGTGACTTGTTATTTCATGGTACAGGGCTTCTTCATTTTCAAGATACTGTGTCAGGTCCACTACCAGGGAAATAACAGTTGAAGATGGGTTTATTGCATGACATTCATTCTCCAGCTTTTTAAGTTTATCTGCACTTCTGGCAATAGCCAGTATTTTATTTTCTCCGGCGTTGGCAAAATATTTCACGGTTTCATATCCTATGCCACTGCTTGCTCCTGTAACGATGATATTCATGTCTTTTGTTTTTATATAAAGTTATACCCGATGTTTTTAATCGGGTTAATTTGTGGCTATTTTGTATAATAATGAGTAATCTCTTATATCACTCAAACAACCCACTTTTATACAAAGTTAACCAACTCCTTGCTAAACCATAGTTTTCATCCAGTAAATCATTCGACATAGCATATAAAGCTTTATTCTTAACCAACTGATTACTATCCAATCAGGGATATTACATGAAAAGGCTTAATTTTGTTTACTGAAAAAGATTTACAGAATAATTTTCCATATCGAAAAATAAATGACACCATTCGTGAAAAATAGTATATCGTTAAACCGAAAGCATATAAAAATCTTCCTTTTGCTTTTCCTGCTGTCATGCACTGGATTTGTTGCAGCACAGGAAGATGATGCGCCACTAAGCCTTCGCGACAGGCTCTTTTTCGGTGGTAATTTTGGTCTGCAATTCGGTTCTATTACCCGGGTTGAACTTTCACCCCTGGTGGGTTACCGTATTACACCACGCTTCTCTTCAGGGATAGGAATTACCTATATTTATCATAAAGAAGAAACCTTTTTTTCAGATTTTGAAACCAACATCTATGGCGGTAGGGTATTCTCGCGCTATGAGCTCATCAGGGATTTCAACAAATTCATTCCGCTGGGGTTTAATGGTGGACTTTTTGCCCAGGTCGAATATGAGCCTTTAAACATTGAATCCCGCATTTTTCACCCTTTTGGGCATGAGGCTGACCGCTACTGGTACCATGGTGTTTTTGCCGGAGGGGGGCTTAATCTTCCGCTGGGAGGAAGAGCATCTGTAAATTTTATGGTGCTGTATGATTTAAACCACTCTTCACTAAGCCCCTATACAGAGCCATACGTTATTCGTTTTGGCATAAATTTTTAATAATCCTTGTTAGATGGAGATATTCAGTACTTATAACCTCATCATTGAGGCTTCTTTAATCATTATTATCAGTTATTTCTTTACTATTCTATCAAAAAAAACAAATGTACCCAGTGTGCTAATGCTCATTGGTTTAGGTATACTGATTAAACAAGCACTTAAATTTTTTGGGTATCAGTACTTCGATCTTTTTTCCGTACTCGAAATCCTGGGTGTTATTGGTGTTATCATGATCGTTCTGGAGGCAGCACTTGATTTAAAAATAACCCGTGAAAAGTGGCCTATTATATGGAAAGCACTGGTAATATCTTTTGTTAGCCTTGTACTAACTTCAGTGGCCATTTCATTTCTTTTTATCAGATACCTCAATGTTGAGTTTGGCATTGCCCTGCTGTATGCACTTCCGCTTTCAGTGGTCAGCAGTGCCATCATTATTCCCAGTGTTGACAATTTACCTGCAGAGAAAAAGGAATTCATGGTGTATGAAAGTACGCTTTCCGATATTATGGGCATCATGTTTTTCTATTTTTTGCTTAGGGCCCTGCATCTGGATGGCTTTTGGAATATCTCACTCAAACTCACAGGAAATTTCTTTTTAACCATTGCTGTGTCGCTAATTGCCAGTTACTTCCTGGTAATCCTGTTTCAGGGAATTAAAACACAGGTTAAATTATTTGTATTGATTGCCGCTTTGGTTATCTTATATTCTCTTGGTAAAATTTTACATCTGAGTTCGCTCTTTATTATCCTGGTATTTGGTCTTGTACTGGATAATCATCATATTTTTTTCAGGGGAAAAATGCAACGATTCCTGGACAGAACAGCAGTAGAGGAAATATACAGGAATTTCAAAATTATTACACTGGAGTCCTCTTTCGTTGTCAGAACTTTCTTTTTTGTGGTTTTTGGATATTCCCTGGCATTGATTTCCTTATTTAAATGGGAAGTTTTACTTATCAGTCTGGTTATACTGATTATCATATACGGAATAAGGGCATTGTTGATGTATATTTTTATCCGCCGGAGTCTTTATCCGGAAATATGGTCCTCACCGCGCGGATTAATCACTATTTTACTGTTTTATGCCATCCCGGAAGAGTATACGGTACCTGAATTTGAAAATGGTATATTGCTTTTTATCATTCTCTTTACGAGCGGAATAATGGCTCTTTCCTTAATATCTGATGGAAAAAACCGCAAGAAACCTCCAGTGACAGATATTAGTTTTTTAAAGACTGATGGAAGTACAGAGGAGGAGATAAACAAGGTCAGGAACGATGAAGCTCAAAAAGAGTAATTTCAGGCAACATTCCCACGCGGCCCGGATAACCAATATATCCAAACCCGCGATTTACATATAAATGTTGTTTCCCCTCAGTATACAGCCCTGCCCAGCGCGGATACTTGTATTTAACGGGACTCCATTTAATGTTGCCTAAATTAATACCAAATTGCATCCCATGCGTATGTCCGGAGAGGGTAAGCTGAATGTCAGACATCTCACGTACCTGCGCATCCCAGTGCGTAGGATCATGGCTCAGCAGGATACGGAAGTTATTTTTACTTTGTGCCAGTGTGGCCTTGAGGTCACCATACTGCTTAAAAGGTGGCAATCCCCAGTTTTCAACACCAAGAATATCAATGGAATCACCATTTATTGTAACGGGTTCAGCTTCGTTCAGAAGTAATCTGAATCCCATGGCACGAATATTTTCTTTCAGATCTTCCAGATTTTTTTCTTTGGCTTCTTTGGTTTCCCATTCATAATAATCCCCATAGTCGTGATTTCCCAGGCTGGCAAATTTTCCTATGCGGGCATTAATTTTTGAGAATACCGGCAACCATCCCTGCATTTCCTCAGTATAATTGTTGACCATATCCCCTGTAAATAAAACAATGTCTGGTTTTTGAGCATTTAGCAATGCTATTGCCTTTTCAATTTCCTCTTTATGCCCATGCAGGCTTCCGGTATGAACATCTGAAATTTGAACAATACGCAAACCTTCAAAAGCAGAGGGAAGATCATCAAAAGATAAAGGAACTTTTTCCACCTGAAACTGAAATCTTCCTTTTACCATGCCATAAAGTACTGAAATGAATGGGATAACTGATAAAATAAGCCCTGTACGGGAGAGAAACTGCAAACGTGTAATGCCTCCGGCACTTTTTTCACCTCCGGTAAAAACCGGTTTTAATGATTGGAATGCCCAGATGACTAATGCCGTAATATCCTCTAATAAATGAAAAAATACAAAAACTATCTTTGGGATATATATCATCATAAATAGCCCAAAAAATGTAAAATAAACATTGAATGCACCTGGGACCCGGTCAGGCTCAGGAGAATGGCGTAAATATATCAGCACACCCAAAAAGGCGAGTGTAAGAATCCAATAGAGGGTAAAAATAATGGTTCTGGCACTTACGCTCCAATCTCTTGAAAGCAGGAAAATGCCTTTAAAAGCATACAGATCAATAATAATTATAAAAATAATAAGAGATATAATCATTTGTGGAAATCTTGATTTCATTTATAATGGTTGAAATTCTTTGCATCAAATCAATTCGCTCTATTAAACAACACATTTGAATGATTGTTTGTAATACTGTATTTAAGTTGATAAGGAGATTGTAAGAATGAGCCATACGATTAGAAATGTTGATTTTTCACCAGAAATGAACTTTAAAACCACAACCAGTAGTGGAAAAGGTGGTCAGCATGTAAATAAGGTTTCCAGCCGGGTAATATTAAAATTTAATGTATTAAAGTCAGAACTGCTTTCGCTGGAACAAAAAGACATCCTTACTTCAGCGCTGGGAAATCGACTTGATACAAAGGGAAACCTCCAGATATCATCCCAGAAAACCCGTTCACAACACCAGAATAAAACGATTGTT
The DNA here is from genome assembly GCA_041641575.1 of Bacteroidales bacterium. GTDB lineage: Bacteria > Bacteroidota > Bacteroidia > Bacteroidales > JBEPYD01 > JBEPYD01. Next base: position 6,976 of record JBEPYD010000065.1, on the reverse strand, counting down.
ACCGAGAGGTTTTACTCATTGCTGGAAAATGCCTTAACTCCTGAAGCTGAAAGAATTCCCACCAAACCATCGAGGAGTAGTAAAATAAAAAGAATAAAAAAGAAGAAGCAAGTGGCTGAAAAAAAGCAAAGAAGACAAAAACCAGGGATAGATTCCTTACCCTAATGAAATTGATTAAGAACTCTTTAAATAAAGTTAACTGAATAAACGAATTAAAATTATCAAATCAATTGTATGGATGCCAAAGAGCAGTTTTTAAAAGATGTTTTAAATGGATTAGCAGACAAACCAAAACATCTCGATTCCAAATATTTTTATAATGATAAAGGCGATAAGCTTTTTCAGGAAATTTGCACCTTACCGGAGTATTATTTAACACGGGCCGAGCGAAATATTTTTGAGCATCAATGGGAAACTATTTTAGATATTTTTTCAGATAACGGATTGTCATTTAACCTGATAGAACTGGGATCCGGAGATGGCTCTAAAACAAGGGAACTTATAGGGAACTTTCTGAAAAAGCAAAAAAACTTTGTTTATACCCCCATTGATATTTCTCCCGATATTTTGCAACAACTGGAGCAGGAATTTAAAGCAGACTTCCCCAAACTAAAAATAGATTGTGCTCCGGGCGATTATTTTGTAGCCTTAAATGCACTAAACAGTACCATTTGCGATAAAAAAGCGCTTCTGTTCCTGGGGTCAACCATTGGCAATTATAACTATGATGATGCAGTGCTGTTTTTAAAAAGCATCCGTAAGGAATTAAACCCGGGAGATATGATTCTTATTGGGTTTGATTTGAAGAAAGATCCTTTTGTTATACTGCAGGCATACAATGATAAACATGGGATTACCCGTAAGTTTAATTTGAATTTATTGCACAGGATTAATAATGAATTGGGCGCCAATATTGATGTGGAAGCCTTTTATCATTATCCCACTTATAATCCGGTGACTGGCGAGGCAAAAAGTTACCTGATAAGTGAAAGAGACCAGGAAATATCCATACAGGGTAAAACAGTTTTTTTCGCTAAACACGAGCCGGTGTTTATGGAAGTATCACGAAAGTTTAATATAGAAGAAATTGAAAGCATGGCCCGGGACTCCGGGTTTGAGCTGGTGACCCATCTGCTTGATGAAAATAAATATTTTACAGATAGTATCTGGAAAGTAGAAGATAAATAAATAATTTGGTCATGTGTTATTTTGTAAATATTAATCTTACCCGGGAAGCTTTATACAAGCGATACGGAACAAAGGTTCCGGACACGAGGCCTTATGATTCTTCTCTTTTTACCTCTGGTTTTAGCTTTCCACAAGTACCTGTACTGAAGTCAGCGGAAGAAAAAACAATGGAAATTATGCAATGGGGACTTATTCCATTCTGGGTGAAAGACGAAGAGACTGCGAATTCAATGAAGTCTAAAACTTTAAATGCCCGCATTGAAAGTGTTGATAAAAAACCTTCGTTCCGGCATACAATAAAAAGAAAGCGCTGCATCATTCCAGTAAAAGGGTTCTTTGAGTGGCAGCATCGCAGCAACAAGAAAATCCCCTGGTACATACAGGTGAATGATAAGGAAATATTTGGTATTGCCGGTCTGTTCGATGAATGGACCAACAAAGAAACCGGTGAGATTATTAAAGGTTTCACTATACTTACTCGTGAAGCAAATGCATTGATGGCAGAAATACATAATACGAAAAAGAGAATGCCTGTGGTTCTGTCAGAAGAAATGGAAGACTTCTGGATAGATCCGGAAAAGTCATCACAGGAAGTACTTCAAAATGTGCAGCAACCCATTGATGGCCTTTTAAAAGCACACACCATTTCCGACAGAATCAACAAACGGGGTACGGATATTTCAAATGAAAATATCCTTAATGAAGTGGAATATCCTGAATCTGAACAAGGAAAACTCTTCTAAACGTCTATTCTGCAGTAGAATAAACCTGAGTCAGCCACTTTTTATATTCATCTTCCATGTTTTGAACAACAACAGGGTATTGTGGTGCCAGATTTTCACTTTCAGTAGGATCCTCCTGCATATTATACAAATGCCATGGCTGGTCCAGCCCATTGCGAATAAGCTTCCACTGATCTTTACGCATGGCCTGTCCGTTTCCCCATTCCCAGTAAAGGCTTCCATTTCGTTCAACGGTATCCGCTTTAAAAATACCAGCAAAACTCTTTCCTTCGAATGGGAGAACAGGCGTATCGTTTATTTTTTCTGGATAATCAGCTTCAGCAAGTTCAATAAATGTTGGCATAAAGTCAATAAAATGGCCGGGAAAGGTGCTAAATCTTCCGGGGTGCTTAATTCCTTCAGGCCATGATATGATGCAGGGTGTATTGATACCCCCTTCATAACTATAATTTTTATAGTACTTAAATGGAGTATTGCTTACATTGGCCCAATCCGGTCCTAGAGATGTCCACAGCGTCATTTCACCTATTTCACCATAACCGGGTATATTAACCACTTCGGCTGAACTGCCATTGTCTGATACAAAAATGATAATGGTATTTTCCAGTTCGTTCATTGTTCTGATCTTGTGAATAACTTTACCAATATTCTGATCTAAATTGTCAATCATGGCAGCATAAACTTCCATTTTTCGTTCTTCTTCAGCTTGTTCTTCTTTATTAAGCTGATTCCATGGCGTATATGTTGGTTCAGTTAATACATAGTTTTCAGAAATTAACCCCAATTCCTGTTGTTTGGCAAAGCGTTGTTTTCTAATTTCTTCATAGCCCGCGGAATATCTTCCTTTGTACTTCTGAATATCTTCCGGCCAGGCCATTAACGGATCATGTGGCGCAGTATAAGCAAGATACAGGAAGAAGGGATTTTCTTTATCTTTTTCCTCTTCAAGCCACTCCAGGGCATAACGTGTAAAATAATCTGTGGTGTAGAAATCATCAAAAGGTGGGGTATAGGGTTGGTATTCAACACTATCGATACACCAAACACGGTTGTCCCGTTTTTGGGCAGGCGCTCCTTCACCGGGTCGCTGCTTTCCGGGATTAAAATGATTACAAGCACCGTCGCGCAATCCATAGTAATGATCGAAACCCAAAGTAACAGGGTTTTGTATACCATGGTGCTTACCCGACCATAAAGTGGTGTATCCGGCATCTTTTAGAACCTGACCCATGGTAGCCCCGTTGGATATGATATTGGTATGGGTACGCCCAAATCCCACCTGTTGGGCATACAAGCCGGTAAGCAGACTGGCACGTGAGGGGAAACATTTTGATGTATTGTAGAATTGGGTAAATCTAATACCTTGTTCGGCAAGGGAGTCTAAATGAGGCGTTTCAATTTCACCTCCATAACATCCAAGATCGGAATAGCCCATATCATCGGCTAATATCAGAACAATGTTCGGCCGGTTATCATCCGGGTTTTTATTTTCCTCTGCTGTTTGGCAGGAAACCAACAGGGATGTACCTGCAAATAAACAGCAAGAACGTAAATGCATCTTCATAGTGCGTATTGTTTAGTTTAAAGCATTAATGACATCAATTTTAGTGAAAATATGCCAAATGTTTGTTCCTTTGAACCCATAGAATGATTATAAATAGCCTGCTTAACTTTTTCACCCCATTCTGGATTAACATACCGCCAAGAATGCGCTAATTCCTAAAAAATTCAAATTCTTTTAAAATTTTGGTAATACTCTTATTTTAATGGTTAAATATTTTTACAGGACCTAAAATACTGTTTAATATAGTTTCAAATATGGTTTAAATGTTGCTATTTTTCTTTCACGCAATATAGTTGCTCATTTTTACCGATAGTTTTTTTGCCTTTTTCGAAATATTTTCAAATGCATCCTATTTTAGGTATCCTAACTCAAAAGCTATCTCTGTTTGGCAAACAATTTCCATTAAAGAGCTATAAGATATATTAATAAAATGTATTTTCTCCTGGTAATCATTCCTGCTTGTTCCTTCTGCAATATTAGAGGCAACTTAACTTATAAATATCCTTTACCAGCTCTTTTGTAAGCTGATATATTTCCAGCTTCTGAAATCCAAAATACAACATATAAACTACGTTAAACTATATTTCAACTATATATAAACAAATGGCAAGTTGCCATTAAATTCGTGGTAGAACCAAAATTTTAAATAATTTTGGGATTAAATTAAACCTCATTTAAATGTATAACTGGCTGTTTTATCTATTTCTGTTTATTATTATTCTTGATTTTATTGTAGAACGTTTTTTAGATTATCTGAATACCACTGCCTTAAAACCGGAATTACCTCCTGAGGGAAGAGGTATTTACGATGAAGAAAAGTATCGTAAATCACAACTTTATAAGCGGGAAAACGATCGTTTCGGGTTGTTAACCAGTACATTAAGCTTTGTTATTATTCTTTTTATGCTCATTTTTGGTGGATTTGCCTGGCTGAATTCATGGGTAATAAGTATTACAGAAAATCCGATTTGGTCAGCTTTGTTGTTTTTTGGCGTTTTAGGAGTGGCTTCAGATATTTTGAGCACGCCATTTTCTGTTTATCATACTTTCCGGATAGAAGAAAAATATGGTTTTAATACCACTACACCAAAAACATTCATTTTTGATAAAATAAAAGGGTGGGTGCTGAGTGCTATTTTAGGGGGCGGAGTACTTGCTCTCATTGTTTGGTTTTACACCATTACCGGACAATATTTCTGGATATATGCCTGGTTGCTTGTTACGGTGTTCACCATTTTTATGTCATTGTTTTATTCTTCTCTTATTGTTCCGCTTTTCAATAAACAAACCCCTTTGGAAGAGGGAGAACTAAGGGAGGCTATTGAAGAATTTGCCAACCAAACAGGTTTTGATTTGAAAAATATTTATGTTATTGATGGTTCCAAACGTTCTACAAAGGCTAATGCCTACTTTACCGGAATGGGAAGAAAAAAGAGAATTGTTTTATATGATACACTTATCAATGATTTGAGCAAGGAAGAGATAGTTGCAGTCCTGGCGCATGAAATTGGACACTACAAAAAACGCCACACCATAACCGGCTTGTTCTTATCTGTAATTCAAACCGGGATTACTTTGTATATTCTCTCCCTTCTCGTGGGCAATCCTTTATTGTCTGAGGCTTTAGGGGCTGACAAAAGCTATTTTCATTTAAGCTTGCTGGCCTTTGCTATTCTTTACAGCCCTGTGTCTATGATTATTGGCATATTTATGAACATCTTATCGCGAAAACATGAATACCAGGCTGATGCATTTGCAGCTCATCATTACAATGGTGCTGCTTTAATAGAAGCACTTAAGAAGTTAACCAATAAGAACCTCTCAAACCTTACACCGCATCCGCTTTATGTTTTTTTCTATTACTCCCATCCACCACTTCTTTCACGCATGCATGCCATGGAGAAATATAACAGGGAAAACAAAAATGTTAATACGTAATAAAGAGTAACTTCATATTATCAGGTACAACAAACTAACACACAAATATTTAAACTTTCGTATGAAATCATTTTCAAAATCACTCCTCATCCCGGGGGCATACGGGATATCGGTGCTATTCGGATGCTCAGCCGGTGAATCTGCTCAAAACAAGGAAAAATCGAATCAACCCAACATTGTTCTTATCATGGCCGATGATGTAGACCCACTGCACCTTTCAAGCTATGGAGGAAAAATTCCCACTCCCAATCTCGATGCACTTGCTGAAAGTGGTATGCTTTTTCACCGGGCTTACGCGAATGCAGCCGTTTGCACACCCAGCAGGTACGCCACCATCACCGGAAGGTTTCCCGGTCAGTGCCAAAGCGATGAATTTACAGAAGCATTTGGAAATGATGATATCTACAGCATTCAGTTTAACACTCCAATAAATGATCAATCATATACGTTGCAAAAAATGTTGAACAATGCCGGATATTTTACAGGATATACCGGGAAATTCCATATCGGTGAACTGGCATTTGATAATCCGGAATCAAATTCTCAAATTCCTGATATAGATCCAAATATTGCTGCGGAATCTTCAAAAGCTATTACTGGCTTAAAAAAATACCAGCAAATGATCAGCAAACGGGTGCAGGAGCTTACCGGTGCAGACTTTGTTTCTGCTGTACAGTGGGAAAATCCGGAAGGAATTCCTGTTAAGGAAGTGGCCGCGCATCATTTAGAATGGTTAACAAAGGGTGCTACAGACTTTTTTGATACTGCAGCCCTGCAGGAAAGTCCGTTTTTTCTACATTTTAACACTACGGCTTTGCATGGCCCAAATCACTATTTCGACTTATTGCATAATCCATTAAATACTCCTTCGGGTAACATCAGCAATCCTTATGAAGTTCATCCTGATAGAAAAGAGATATTCAGACGTCTTGACAGTTTGGGACTACCCAATGATCCACAATCCGTTGAAGATCATATTTTACATTACCAAAACGGTATTATTTATATGGACGATCAGGTAGGGGCCCTGATCGCTTATTTGGAAGATAAAGGGATGTTGGAAAATACGGTGGTGATTTTCACCGCAGATCATAGCACAGAACCGGGTAAAAATACCTGTTATGAGAAAGGCTTAAATGTTCCATTCATTGTAAGTGGCCCCCAGGTGACTACTGCGGGTAGCGAAACAGATGCTCTTATTTCTTTTGTAGATTTCATGCCCACATTTGCGGATATGGCAAATTATACAATTCCGGATAGTATAAAACTTGCAGGACAGAGTTTTCAGCCAATTCTTATAAATGAACCTTATTCCCGAAAGGCAGTTTATGCTGAAATTGGCTATTTAAGAGCGGTTCGTACAGATACCTTCAAATATATAGCCCAGCGTTTTCCGGAGCATGTAATTGAAAAACTACAAATTGACAAAGAACCTGAAATTAGCCACCGGGGTAATATGGCAGGAGGCTTTGCCAGTATTGCCATGGAATACCATCCGGGATATTTTGATGCGGATCAGTTGTATAATCTGGTTGAAGATCCT
>JBEPYD010000064.1:0-13490 GCA_041641575.1 Bacteroidales bacterium | reverse complement strand
AAATATAAGCAGCGTCTTACCCTAACACCATTAATTATGGAAGCCGTTGCACATGCTTTCAAAGAGTTTCCACAGTTGAATATTTCTGTAGATGGCGATAAAATAGTGTACAAAAAGGATATTAATATTGGAATGGCAACAGCCTTGCCAAATGGAAACCTTATTGTGCCCGTGGTAAGAAATGCTGAACAATTGTCCCTTCCCGGCCTTGCCGAGCAGGTAAATCACCTGGCAGCTCTTGCCAGGGAGAATAAATTAAAACCTACCCAGGTCCAGGGCGGCACGTTTACGGTAACCAACTTAGGTCAGTTTGGTAACATAACCGGAACACCAATTATTAACCAGCCCGAAGTGGCCATTTTAGCAGTGGGTGCCATCAAAAAGAAGCCTGCTGTGGTGGAAACCCCGGAAGGCGATACCATTGGCATACGGCACATTATGGTGCTGGCCATGAGTTATGACCACCGGGTGGTAGATGGTATGTTTGGTGGTATGTTCGTGGAGCGGGTAGCTCAACTGCTGCAGAATTACGATATTCATCGTGAGGTATAGTAAAGTGGTAAAAGTGGCATAAGATTACGGGCAATAATTGGTTACTGGTTTAGCCATGCTTTAAAAGCAGATGCCCGTTCACTACTAACTACAATTTCTTCATTCACTTCAGGTTCTGTTTTTATTTTAATTCTTGATTTTGACCACCGGTACATGTCCTTAATTGATTTTATATTAAGGATATATCGTCTGTTTACCCTGAAAAATTCCCTGGGATTTAATTCTTTTTCCAACTGTTCCAGAGTATAATCCACGGCAAAACTTTTGTTTTCAAAGGAGAGTAGAAAAACAGACTTTTGCAGGGTATAAAAACCTGCAATTTCGCTACAGTTTATAATTCTTATTTTATCAGCATAGTTAACCACGAATCGCTCTTTATACTGAGGTTCCTGTTTGCTTATTTTTTCAAGAATGCTTTGTATGAATGCCTTAGAATATACATCATGAGATTTTGTTTCATTAAATTTGTTTATACTAAAAGCTAATTCTCTTTTTTTTATAGGTTTAAGCAAATAATCAATACTGTTTACCTTAAAAGCATCCAATGCATATTTATCGTAGGCAGTGGTAAAAATAACGGGAAAAGAAATATTTCCCTCCTCAAATATTCTGAAACTGGATCCATCTGCAAGATGAATGTCAAAGAGTGCCAAATCCGGATGATTATTATGCTGCAACCATTTTAAAGTACTTTTGATGGAGTCAGTTATACTACAAATTTCAGCCGAAGGCTCAATTTCATTTAGTAAAGCAACTATCCTGCGGGCTGCTGCATCTTCATCTTCTACAATCAGTATTCTCATCAGGTTGATAAAATTGGGATTTTAACAGTAAAATATCCATCGTCCTGTGAAATCTCGATAGATCGTTGGGTTAAAAAGCTGTAGCGCTTTGTGATATTTGCCAGCCCTATTCCGCTGGACGGATTGCCATCAACACGTTTTTGCAGGTTATTCTGCACTACCAGGTAATCTCCATTTACAAAAATAGCAATATGCAAGGGGTTCTCTTTGGAAATAATATTATGCTTAATGGCATTTTCCGTAAGCATTTGGAAAGTGAGTGGGGCAACAAATGTATCATAAAATTCATCCGGAATATTTAACAGAAGTTGCAGGTTTGTACCATATCGTTTTTGCTGCAGAAGGTAAAAATTTTCAATTAACAGCATTTCCTCCTTTAATGAAATAACCTCTTTATCTTTTAAACTTAAAATAGAACGAAAGAAATCCGCTGTTTGCTCCACATATTGAATAGCAGATTTTTTATCCTCTTCAATTAGCGTGGTAAGGGTATTCAGGGTATTAAACAGAAAATGAGGGTTTATCTGGTTTTTCAGTGTCTCAAGTTGAGACTCCATGTTCTCTTTTTTCAGTTTTTCCTCATTCACCAAAGAAGTTTTCCACTCGGTGAAAAAATACCAGCCTTCATGCAGGGATAATATAAAAAAGGTAATTACAAACGTAAAAACAATATCCATACTCATAATGCTTATTTCCTCCTTTACTGAAGAAGGAAAGAGCCAAAAATTGATGAGATAAACAATGAAAGCTGCCACCGTGGTGTACCCAATTACGAGGGGTATTTCTACCAGTATGTGCTTCACAGGGTACAAATGCCATGGGTATTTTTTCCATAAATACTGGGCGATGGCCCGGCAGCCTAACCATATTAATACGGTAGATGAAAAACTTGTTATTATGCTGGCACCTGTTTCTGCGGAAAAAAATTCACTGTAATATCCTGAATAAGCGATAGCTACAATGAGGGTAACCATGGGAATACCCATTAGAATAATAACAAAGTCACTTTTATGATTTTGGTTCAGGCTGGGTTTATTCATGAGCTAAAAAGTGAGACGATATTGAGGAATAAGCATAAAAGGAAGCTGATGAATAATCTTGGTTTCTCCTGTAAATTTATTAAAATCTTCCATAAATACATTTTTACGATTGAATAAGTTTGTTATCTCTATGGAATATTGCTGGCTGAGATTTCTATTTTTGGAATTCATGTTATAGGCTATTTTTATATCAGCCCTCAGATAATCACTGTACTTCTTCGCGTATACTTTATCTTCGTCAAAATCTCGATAAAACACATCACGTTCTTCATCGTATTTTACCGTGAAGGGTGTATACCGTTTGCCTCCTGATAAAATCCCTTTTACATCAACAGACAGGCTGTTCTTATTTTTGAAGTAAAATTCTTTGCCCATCAGTACATTTGCAATATAATTTGAATTAAAGGCAGTGTTAAATTCTTGCTGATTACTCCCTTCATATTTTGATTCAAACAGTGAGGCCGTAAGGAGATAATAGAAACCTTTATTCAGAAATTGCTCAAGTGTAATTTCTGCACCGTAATTTGTTCCTGAACCCTCATTGGTAAGATTTTCCGGGCTGGCTACGTAAAAATTGGCACCTTCATTTAAAGCTGACCATGCATTTTCATTCACAGCGTCTACAGGAATATCAAACAGGGATTGCATATACACTTCCGTCTTCAGACGGGTAAATTGGTTAAACAAATGCTCATATCCGGCTACCATATGGTGGCTTTTACTTAATTTTAAATTTTCATTAGGCTCTGTAAATGAACCATCCGGGTTCTCCGCCAGGTTGAAATAAAAAGTAACAGGTGCCAACTGACTATGCAACCCATATCCAAGGCTTAGTATGTTTTTTGGTGACACCGACCATCTTACACCTGCTCTTGGCTCAAATGCACGTGAGTTATTCAGCAGAAGATGCTGATAATGTAATCCTGCATTCAGGGTAAGATTATCTGTAGGTTTATATTGCCATTGAAACCACGGTTGAAGCAACCAAAATGCCCCTTTCTTATCCACTAAAGTGGTGAAGGCATCATCTCTGTATGTATAAACACTATCGATGAAATTAAAGTTTCGACGCTGGAGATTGAGCCCTGTCCTAAAATTATGCTGCTTGCTGATTTTTTTATTCAGAAAGAAACGGGCAAAAAGCTTTTCCTGGGTTAAATTATTGCGATAGACCGGGAAAAGCCCGCCACTGAAGTCAGTAAGCGAGTCAATTACTACCTGAAAGTTATGGTGGGTGGCTGCAAGAGTTAAAGAAGTGTAGGTAGTATTATTAATAATGTTTCGCTGGTTTACCCCCACAACAGCCATGCGGGATTTGTTAGTGAGATCCTGGTTTCCTGCACTGTAAAGATCAGATCCTGTCTCGGTCGAGTCTAACTTACTGTCCCAAATTTCAATGCCACTGTTCCCTGCCAGTGTGAATAATGAGATATTTCCTATTGGGGTATTAGGCAAATCAATTTTCATGGAGAAATCCTGGTACTTTGGAATACCGGTGGTTCCGGATATCATACCTATATCATCAAAAAGCGCAAATGTACTGTATCGATAATTTAATAGATAGGAGGCGTGATGATTCCGTGAGATGGGACCCTCTGCACCTGCTTCAAAACCATTGAACCCAATCTGTCCTAAAAATTCATGTTTATGCTTATTCCCGTTTCTCATGCGAATATCAAACACCCCCGCAAGGGCATTACCATATTCTGCCGGGAATGCACCAGTAAAAAAATCTGAATTGGCCAGTAAGGTATTGTTAAGCATGCTTACCGGGCCACCAGTAGTTCCGGTGGCACCAAAGTGGTTTGGGTTGGGTACATCCACCCCTTCAAAACGCCAAAGCAAGCCGGTAGGGGAGTTTCCTCGAATGATGATATCGTTTCGTGAGTCATCCGTATTGGCTACACCGGCATAATTGGCAGCCATGCGGGCAACATCATTGCGTGCGCCGGCATACCGTTCTGTTTCGTCAACTGTAAAGCTGCGGGCGCTCACCGAGGCCATTTTATTCAGTGTTTCTGATTTTTTGCGTGCTTTAATCGTAATTTCTTCTCCTTCTACAATTTTTTCCTCAAGCTCTATATTCAGCACTTTTTGCTTGCCGGCATTTAATTCCAGGTTGTGTAACTCCACCGGATGATATCCCAGGTATGTGATACTGATATCCACACGGCCAATGGGTACATTCTCCAGCACAAAACGCCCGTTTAAATCAGTTACAGTTCCTATAAGCGGATCAGATCCGGGGATCAATACATTTGCACCCGGCAAGGCAATTTGGGTAAGCTTATCTTTCACCGTTCCCCGGATGGTTTGGGTTTGCTCCGCAGCAAAAACCTGTGTGGTTATCATTAAAAGCAGGCAGGTAACAATTGTTTTCATCTGATTTATAATTTTCGTTCCAACATTTATTATTTTTAGGCAAGTTTACATTCAATCCTATAAATACAAAAATGAATGATGATGAAACGGGAATATTACATACCTAAACAGGAATAGTTGAGTATGAATGAAAACATTAAAATTCAAATGACCACTGATGGGTCCACCACTTTGTACAATGAACATATTGGCGAGCATTATCATTCCACGCATGGTGCCTTGCAGGAGTCCCTCCACGTATTTATTGATTATGGATTGGCAAAAATTCAGAATCGGGAAATAAACATTTTCGAGATGGGGCTGGGAACCGGCCTTAACTTTTTACTTACCGCTGAGTTTGCAAATCGGCATAATGTAAAAATTTCATATACCGGCCTTGAAAAATTCCCCGTTAAGGGAGAAATCATCGAAACCCTGAATTTTTCAGATTACCCGGGCACTGACAAGGCCAATATTGAAAAACTACATCAATTATCCTGGAATGAATGGCATACTTATTCCCAGAATGTCAACCTTTTCAAATCAACAGGCGATATCCAGGATTTTTCATTTCCAACAGAAATTGATCTGGTTTATTGGGATGCATTTTCCCCGGCTGTACAGCCCGAATTATGGACTGAGGAGATATTTACAAGCTTATACAATGCCATGAAAAGCGGAGGAGTATTTACCACCTACTGTTCGAGGGTAGTTGTGCAAAAAGCGCTCCGGGCTTCCGGCTTTAAGGTAGAGAAAAATCCCGGCCCACCAGGCAAGCGGGAAATTTTGAATGCGGTTAAAGGATAAGTATCTTCAGAAAATATGCTTTGGATACAATTCCTTTCTTTCCCCAATTGGTGTAGTTTTCAATTGTACCAAATATTATTATGAAAGAAAACGCATAGGCAATGATAATGCCGGTGAAATTAGCAGTGCAGGAAGGGAAATATGACATGCAAGTTCCCAGCCAGGCTTATAATAATTATGCAATATCTGTTTTTTCGACCTGGTTAAAAGAAAAATTACCAATTTCTGTTTGTTCCCGGGCATGTTCAATGGTCATGCTAACAACATTTCCATTTTTGTCCATCTCAACCAGTACATTTTCATTTAGTTCTTTGGTATCCGTGATTTCATTGTTATTAAAATTCACCAGCAAAGTATCAGTATCCTTAAAATATGTTATCTTCATGTCATTATTTTTTAAAATCTCTGTCAAGAAAAGCATTATGAAAGTTTCACCATCTTCAAGCAGCACAATGCGTAAATATTTATTAACCTCTTTTATATATCCCCAGTTTCGTATTCGACCATCCTTCTGGATTTGATGAAAGTCCGGAGTCGTTTACACCAATTCAATCCATCCCATTTGAATACTTTTCCGGTCGGGTCTTTGCCTTTTATGGAGAAAATATTTTGTAAAGTTCATTTCTATAAATTTATAGATTAATTTGACATGAAACAAGTTATCTATTCTTACCGGGCAAAAGGGAAGTTTTGAATGTGATTAAAGTTTAATCTTTTGGCGTGCACATTTTTATATTACATTTGTTAACTTATTGCACATAAAAACACAATGAAAATGACGGCAAAAAGCGCTTGGATTAAAACACTAAAAGGTATTTTGTTATTGATATTTGGTATACTTGCCCTGCTGAGGCCCGATACTACCCAGGTAATTCTTGTATCCTATCTGGGAATTTTTGCTGTTGCCGCTGGTGCCATTATTCTTGCAGGTACTTATTTTATATCTCAGCGTACCGATATCCCCGGTGGATGGGCGCTGGAAGGGATTTTATTTATCCTCGCGGGCATTCTCATCATCTCTAATCCTACCTTTATTGCAAGTGTATTTCTTATTTTTATTGGTATTGTCGCACTCATTTCGGGCGTTTTTCAGCTTGTTGCTTACCAGAAATTCCAGGGAGGAGGGAGGTTCCGAAGCATTCTGCTCATAAATGGAATTATACTTCTTGCGCTGGGTTTGTTAATGATTGTAAATCCCTTTGAGAGCCGCATAGCCGTAATGATCCTCTTTGGTTTATATGCCACCTATTATGGTGTTACAAACCTGGTGGAAGCATACCATATGCGGCATTAATCCCGCTAATTTACTTGTTTTTCAGCTGTATACAAAGTGGCTATGCCAAAGGTAAGCCTTGTGTATTTTGCTTTTATAAACCCTGCTTGCGCTAATCTTTTTGTAAAATTTTCTCCTTCCGGAAATGCAGCTACTGATTCAGGCAGGTAGGAATAAGCGGAATCACTTTTGGAAAAAATTTTACCTGTGAGCGGGAGTACTTGTTGAAAATAGAAATAGTACATCTGTTTTACAGGAAACACGGATGGCTTGCTGAATTCAAGAATGGCTGCAACGCCGCCGGGTTTTAACACACGATAAAACTCGGAAAGTCCTTTTTCCAGGTTTTCGAAATTTCTTACCCCAAAACCGCACGTAAGGGCATCAAATGTTTTATCGCTGAAAGGCATTTTTTCTGAATCACCTTTCATTAATTTTATTTTTTCGGATAACTTTTTCTTTTCAATTTTTTCTGTGCCTTTTTGCAACATGCCTGCAGAAAGATCAATGCCTTTGATGGAATCGGGATTTAATTTCAGGCAGGCAATGGCAAGGTCGCCAGTGCCGGTGGCTACATCAAGAATTCTTTTTGGATGATATGGTGCAATTTGTTGCACAGTCTTGCGGCGCCATAGATTATCTATACCCAGGGATAGAAAATGGTTTAAAAAGTCGTAACGAAACGCGATAGAGTCAAACATTTTCTCCACCTGCTGCTTTTTAGACTGATCAGAATTTTTGTAGGGATTTACCAATGGGAAATAATTTAAATTTTGACAAAAATACCTTTTTCTGCCTATTTCATTCATAAACCCATACATTTTCTGCTTTGGCAGCAGAGTGCATTTTGTACAAGCCTTTATTTTCCTTTATCTTTAAGCTTTTTTAGCAATAGTATCATGTCAACAATAAATATGTGTAGCCTTCGCGCACTCTTTAATTCCCTAAGGGGATCGCCCCACCAGGGATGGCATTCCCCTATAGAATGGGTTAGGGGTAGATGTGGGAAGGGGGACATCTTATAATTGACATTACACTAGAGACATTTTTTAACTTGTAAAATTTAAAATATGGCAAGAATTGCATGCATTACCGGGGCTACTGCCGGTATTGGAAAAGCCACCGCATTGGCCCTGGCCAAGGAAGGATACGATGTTATTATTACCGGACGAAGAAGCGATAAATTACAACAGGTAAGTGGAGAAATTGCACTGAAAACCGGCAGGGAAGTATTACCGCTGACACTGGATATGCGCGATCAGCAAGCTGTGGAAAAAGCCATTACCAATCTTACAGCGGAATGGAAAGATATTGAGGTGTTGGTAAACAATGCCGGTCTTGCCGCGGGCCTTGATTTTATAAACGAAGGGAGTATTGATGACTGGGAAGCCATGATAGATACCAATATTAAAGGGCTTTTGTATGCAACCCGGGCAGTTTCTCCTATAATGGTGAGCCGTAAAAGAGGCCATATTATCAATATCAGTTCCATTGCCGGTAAGGAAGTGTATGAAAAAGGCAATGTTTATTGCGGCACCAAGCATGCTGTTGATGCTATAACAAAAGGCACGCGCATCGATCTGGTAAAACACGGTATTAAGGTAACCTCAGTTTCTCCGGGGGCGGTAGATACAGAGTTTTCAAATGTCCGGTTCAAAGGCGACAAGGAGAAGGCAGATGCGGTATATAAAGGCTATACCCCTTTATTTGCTGATGATGTGGCTGAGGCCGTGTTGTTTGCCGTAACACGTCCCCCACATGTAAATATAAACGATTTGTTGATCATGTCAGCGGCTCAGGCCAGTGCAGCTTACCTGCATCGCGAAGAATAAAGATTCATTTAAAAAAGATGGTTCTACCACGAATTTAAATGGTAACTTGCAACTTGTTTATATATTTTGTAGCTCTTTAATGGAAATTATTTGCCAAACAGAGATAGCTTTTGAATTGGGATACCTAAAGAAGTTGAAAATTTTTCGAATAAGGCAAATAAACTATCGGTAAAAATGAGCAACTATATTGCGTCAATCAAAAAAAGCAACATTTAAACCATATTTAAACCACATTTACAACTATATTTAATCAGTATTTAAACAGTATTTTAGGTTCTGTAAAAATATTTAACCACTAAAATAAGGGTAGTACCAAAAAGATAAAACCATGTATACACACGAATATCTAAAAGATTTTACAGAAAAAGTTTTCATGAAAATGGGATGCAGCCCTGCTGACGCTGAAGCTACAGCAAAAGTTTTTATGGCTGCTGAATTACGCGGATTGCCCTCACATGGAATGATACGCATCAAGGATTACTACCAGCTGTGGAAGGCAGGAAGGATAAACACAGCGCCCAATGTCAGAATTGTGCATGAATCTCCCAGTACAGCAGTAGTAGATGGTGATGGTGCCGTAGGCATGATTGCCGCCACACGTTCTATGGAAATTGCCATTGAAAAAGCTAAAACGGCAGGCACAGGCTGGGTTTCTACCCGTAACTCTAACCACTATGGTATTGCCGGCTATTATGCCATGATGGCACTTGAACAGGATATGATTGGCATTTGCATGACCAATGCCAATCCATTGGTAGCCCCTACATTGTCTGTGAGCAGGCTTTTGGGTACAAATCCAATTGCTGTGGCCATACCTGCGGATAAGCAGCCCCCTTTTGTGGCCGACTTCGCCACCACCCCCATTGCACGGGGAAAACTTGCCGTGTCTGCCAAAAAAGGAGAAAAAGTTCCAGCCGGCTACGTTCAGGATGCCGATGGTAACCCTTCAGACGATCCGGATATCCTTACCCGCGGAGGCTCTATGCTTACACTGGGTGGCGATTATCAGCACGGAAGCCACAAAGGTTACTGTATGAGCGCCGTTGTAGATATTTTCTCTGCCGTATTTTCCGGCGCAAATTTTGGTCCTTTTGTACCGCCCTCAGTAGCTTATTTGCCTGTGCTTGATAAGAAGGTTGGGGAAGGAACCGGCCATTTCTTTGGTGCCATGCGTATTGATGCGTTCCAGGAAGCATCTGCCTTTAAGGCAAAAATGGATGAATGGATTGAAACATTCCGTGCGGCAAAACCAGCCAAAGGACAGGAAAAAGTGCTTATTCCGGGCGATATTGAACGGGAAAAGGAAACCAATATCCGTGCAAGCGGCATTACGGTAATACCTGCCATTGCGAAAGAAATGGAAGAAATTGCCAAAGATTTGGGTATCCCCTTCGAAAGAAAAGATTGACCTTTCCGGGAAATAAAAGCTTCCCGGATATATACATCATCCGGGGAGCATTCTCTTATTTTTCTATATTTTTTCTGAGTGTATTCAGGAAACCCTGCATTTCAATAAAATCCTTTTCTTTAATAATTTTCAAAAGGTATTTCAACTGATCCCTGATTTTTTCTACCTGTTCTTCGGTGTATGGATTAAAAAGTATTTCGGCCAACAGATAATCATCCTCTGAGAGTAATCCCTCAGCAATTTTCATGTGTTTTTTGAAAGTGGTTCCGGGTGCTTCCTGTTTTTTCATGCAGGATGCGAAAACCATAGTGGAGGAAAAGGGAATAGACAGAGAATAGGCTATGGTTTGATCATGACCTTCAAAGGTATATTCGTAAATGTTGAGGCTAAGCCCGCCATAAAAGTCGCGAAAGAATTTCTTTCCTTCCTCATCAGATTGAGAAATGATGATGGCACTCTCATTGCTAAGGTCTTTTACATTGGCAAAAGTGGGTCCGAACATTGGATGTGTGGAAACAAATCTGTGGCTGGAATTCAGATAAAAATCACGCAAACCATTTTTTACGGAAGTAATATCGGACAGGATGCAATTTTCACCAACAAAAGGTATAATCTCCTCAAAAGCCGCACGGGTGTGTTGCAAACTTACAGCATTGATGAGCAAATCGGGATTAAATTCTCTGATTTCGTCAGTGGTAAGCAATTTATGGGCATTAAAGAAATACCGCATGCGTGAAATATTCTTATCATAAACGGCTACATCGTATTCCAGGCAGAGTGACTCAACAAACCAGGCGCCCATATTTCCCGCACCCAACACAAGTATCTTTTTAATCATGCTAAAATTCTCAACAAATTATTTTTCAAAAACTCTTCCGGAGCGCTGTTCCAACATATAAAAATCTGCCAAAGCAATTGCAGTAGCTGCTTCCACTACCACCGGCACCCGCAGGGCAATGCACTTATCATGGCGGCCTTCCACTTTAAGGTCTACCATTTCGCCTGATTTTATGTTAATGGTACGTTGGGTCTGGTGCGTGCTTGAAGTAGGTTTTACAGCCACCCGGAAAACAATGTCATTCCCATTGGTAATGCCGCCGTTAATGCCCGCGGCATAATTTGTTTCAGTTTTACCGTCAACAGATATCAGGTTATCATTATGCTCACTGCCTTTCATTTTGGCAGCAGCAAACCCGGAACCAAATTCAATCCCCTTAATGGCCGGAATGGAAAAAATCATGTGTGACAATACGGCTTCAACAGAGTCGAAAAAGGGTTCCCCTAATCCTACCGGCAGGTTACTGGCTGTACATTCCACTATTCCACCAATAGAATCATCACTTTCCACAGCTATGTCAATAGCCTTTTCAACATCTTTCATACCTCCTGCTTCTATCAACAAGGCTTCAATATTTACCGGGTTAACGATTTTCTTAGCAACCACACCTGCAGCCACAAGTCCCAGCGTTAATCTACCTGAGAAATGTCCACCCCCCCGGTAGTCTTCAAAACCACCGAATTTTTTAGCAGCTGTAAAGTCAGCATGGCCGGGCCTTGGCGTTTTACGCAGTTCCGTATAATCGCGGGAGCGTGTATTTTTATTTTTAAACATGATGGTTAACGGAGCACCCGTGGTGCGGTCGTTGAAAACACCGCTCATAAATTCCGGAATATCATCTTCCTTTCTTGGTGTAGTTCCTTTTGCACCGCTTTTTCTGCGTGCAAAATCGGCTTCAAAATCTTCTAAAGTAAGGGGAATTCCCGCAGGCACTCCATCAATGGTAACGCCAACAGAATTTCCGTGTGATTCGCCAAAAATACTTAACCTGAAAAAACGGCCAAAAGTGTTCATGATTTTGTAGTAGTATTATTTTTAATATGTTGGATTAGATTCTTCATTGCAGTCTTTGATATCTGTCCCGGAGCAGTGGGTTTTCCCTTATCCGGTGAGGAAAAGGTAAAAGGTGCACCTAATACCGGGGCCATTACTCTTGATATCATTCCTTTGTCTCCCATTCCAATGGCTACAAGTAAAAATTCAGCGGGGTAAAGCTGCAGCAATGTGTAATTATCCTCCGCGGAATTTACCATACAGGCAATTTTTACAATGTCGGCACCAAATTTTTTTGCCTGCATAACAATGTCTGAAAGTTCTTCAGCAGAAGGTGTTTCTTTAAAGTTATGATAGGAAATTATAATGGTGCAGTTATTCTCACGGGCTTTTTTCACCAGGGCTTCCCTGTACGCGGGCTCAGATTCAATTTCAATATCCACGTAACTTGCTCCGGAGGTTATGGCCTGCTGTAAAATTGCCAGCCTCTCTTCATGAAGAAAAGGTACATCACGGCAGGTAGCAATAAGGGGTACAGGTTGCGAAAAGATAACTTTTACCTGTTCAGCTGTGAAGTTGCCTGCATCCAGACGTACCTCTGCCAGTTGTTCCTCATTTATCCTGTTTATGCAGGTTTCAAAATCACTTTCAGCTATGCTAACGCAAATCATGGGCAATTTCCTCCAGTTCTGAAATTTGTGCAGGTTCTATAATGGCTTCACCAATTTTCTTTATCAGGATGAGTTTGATTTTATCTCCCTCTCGTTTTTTATCTTTAGCCATGGTTTCTACCAGTTCCATAGGGTCAAATTCAGGCTTTACGGGAAGTCCGGCTGCCAGTAAAAGGTTTTCTATACGCATGGTTTCCGAAGCTGAGATATAACCTTTTTTTTCAGAAATCCTTGCTGCCATTACCATTCCTAAACTCACAGCCTGCCCATGCGGTATTCCTTTTAGTTTCTCAATGGAATGCCCAAAGGTATGGCCCAGGTTTAGCTTTTTACGTTCTCCATGTTCACGCTCGTCCTCTTCAACCACGGCTGCTTTTATTTCAACTGACCGTGATACCAGGTGATGAATAGCCTCTCTGTTTCCGCTGACCGCAAGGGTTATTTGTTGCTCCAGGTAGTCAAACATCAGGGCGTCTTTTATAATGGCATGTTTGATTATTTCAGCAAAACCACCGGTATAATCCACCTCGGGCAGTGTTTTCAGTTGCTCATAGTCGCAAATAACAAATTCAGGCTGGTTAAAAATACCAATCATGTTTTTTAAACCTTTGAAGTTTACGCCATTTTTACCCCCTACGCTGGCATCAACCTGAGAGAGCAGGGTAGTGGAAACAAATCCGAAAGGCAATCCGCGCATATAGGTTGATGCTGCAAAACCTGCAATATCACAAACAATTCCACCTCCAAAGCCAACTACAAACCAGGTTCTGTCTGCATTCATCTCAGCCATTTTTTCATAAATAATGGCCAGCGTATCCATGGTTTTAATTTTTTCACCCGTTCCAATAACAATGGTCTTGAAGCTGCTGAGAAATTCTCCGTAGTAATGAACAAGGTTTTCATCCGTAATGA
>JBEPYD010000063.1:0-13505 GCA_041641575.1 Bacteroidales bacterium | reverse complement strand
TGGGCTAAAAAAGAAAAATCATTCCAGTTATTGTTCTTATACAAATCTACCGTCATTCATTGCCAGAATTCTGTCAGACATTTCAGCCAGACTGGTATCGTGGGTTACGATAAGGATGGTTTGTCCGAATTTATCCCGTAAGGAAAAAAACATTTCATGCAATTCCATTTTATTAGCAGTATCAAGATTTCCGGAAGGTTCATCTGCAAATATCACAGAGGGTTCATTTACCAAAGCACGTGCTACTGCAACGCGTTGTTGTTCTCCGCCGGATAGCTGTCCGGGCTTATGTTCTATGCGGTTTTTAAGACCGAAAAAGTGTAATAATTCCAGCGCTTTTTTTTCAACAGCAGCCTTTGGTTTGCCGGCAATATATCCGGGTATAGAAACATTTTCAAGGGCCGAAAATTCAGGCAGCAATTGGTGAAACTGGAAAACAAAACCTATGTTTTGATTCCGGAATCTTGCCAGCTTTTTATCTTTTAGATTATGTACCTGTGTGTTTCCTATATGAACTTCCCCGTTGTCGGGTTTGCTGAGCGTGCCCAGAATTTGAAGTAATGTTGTTTTTCCGGCACCACTGGCACCTGTTATCGATACAATTTCACCTTCTTTGATAAAAAGATCAATGCCTTTTAGTACCTGCAAATCTCCATATGATTTTGTGATGTTTACGGCTTTTATCACTGCTTTTGCTAACTTTTAAAAAGGTATTTATAATCAAAGAAATATGAGATTTTCAAAGATATGGAATTTGTTTGTGGTAATGCGAGGGTATTCTCAAAATTCTGCATGAAATTATAAAACTCATCATTTATTACATCTTCTCTTTCTGTAATACTGTTCTTCCACATAACTGTCATGAAGCTTCCGGGGGCAAAGTTCCATGAATAGATGAGGTCAATGTTAAAGGCATTGAAATTAATGTCCTCATTTTGCTGAGCATGGGCGAGCGGTTCCAGCGTACCGTCATTTTGTAATAAATGATAGCTGAGGTAATCCACTTCAGACCAGTAATGGCGTACTTTCAGGCGTAGCGATGTTTTGTTGTTAAAAATGTAAGCTCCTGAAAAGGTATTAATGATGGTTTTGGTATCTCGTCTTCCGAAAAGAATGCTGTCTTCATTAAAGTGATCCACGTATCCATGCTCATCAAAAGCCAGGCGAAAATCAAAATCATGTTCAAATGATAACCTGTCGCTTAGGCGCACGTTGGGATTTACACTCCAACTATAACCTGAGCCATCGGCGATGTATCCACCTGCACTGGCAGCAAAAGAAAGCATTTTATTGCCATCTGTTGCAAACCAGAAAGATGTACTATGGCTGGTTGGCTTATAAAAATACCGGCCTTCTACACGTGGTTCAAAATAATCATACCTTTTTGAAATGCTGGAATAATAATTTATACCAATGGTAAGAAAGTTTTTAAAGGTGGCCCGGTTGTTCAAGCTTAATCCATAATTTGTAAAAACACGTGGCTCATAAAGACTATTGTAAGAGAGTCGAAGAGTAGAAAAATAATTTAGGAATTTACCTTTTGGCTCATACATGCCATAACGCACTACCATATTGTGCTCCAGGTTGTTGTTTCGTCTCAAAAATCCAATGTCATTTGGATTGTATGTATCCGTCATCAACTCAAAATTATAATTGGCATAAAGGTTTCCATTTAGTTTACCAATACTAATATCCATAGAGGACCCCGGGATAATTTCGTTTGTTTCTTTGTCGGTTACCATACTAGCAGATGCCCTGCCATGAAATGCATAGCGGTTTCTCCTATCACTCAACTTAAAAGCCGTGCCGGTAACATTACCCACATATTTTGTTTCCGGTTGGTAATAATTTGTATTAATCATGTTTACGTATGAATACTTGCCAATAATTTTATCGTAAACCAACATGTTGTAATTTGTAAGGGGCTCAGTTAAAATTTCCTCTTTTTCTCCATTAGACCTCTTAATTAGAGCTACTGTACGTTTTGTAAGAGCATTAAAAAATCCAAGTCCTGTTCCTCCATCTGTGCGGCCTGATATTTTTGTGGCATTTATCATACTTGCTTCTGCAGGATTTTCGATTATAATGTCGCCTTCAGCAAGCGTATCTTCCACCAGGTTATAATGTTCTGGTTTAGCACCAATTCTCCGGGAATAAAACAAGCCTGCCTTTTCAAATAGCTCTACACCCTCATTAAAAAATGGTCTGTTCTCAGCATATCTTACTTCAAAAGGAGATAGATTTAAAATGGTGTTGTCAGATGTGCGTTGTCCGAAATCCGGGATTAAGGTCATATCCAATGTAAAACTTTCGTTAATGCCATATTTTAGGTCCATGCCTGCAGAATAGGCGTAGGCATTTCCTTCTGGCGTGAAGTCGGCATTGCCTGAAATATATGGATACATGGAAAGGCGGAAGGGAGCATTGATATTCCGTATATTGGTAAGCTCACCTGCTTGCAATCCGGTGCTCCCTACAGTGCGGTCTACAAGGTTCCATGATGATGTTTCATGTACGCGGCGGTTTCGCCGAAAAAAATTTACACCCCATGTCTGTACTTCTGTTTTGGGAAATCTTATGGCGGCGTAAGGTATGCGCATTTCGAGCTGCCAGCCCTCTTCAGTTATTTGCACTTCGCTGTCCCATACAACATCCCATGTACGGTCATTTGAGGTAGCCGAACGCTTGATATCCGTTTGCACATTCGCGGCTGAGACTTCAAATATGAAAATATTTTGTCCATCGTTGTAAGGGTTCAGGTGTACGGTGAATTCATCTGCCCTGGCACCGCCATCTCTTACAGCCAGTTCTTTTGCAATGCTATCCGGTTGGGTGTCATATAAGGTTGCTCCAAAATATATTGCATCATCGGTATATAATACTCTTACCTCGGTAGGTTGATACGGTTTTTTTCCTATGGTGGGATTCATGGTTTTAAAATCATCTGCAACCTCGGCTTCTTTCCAAACCTCTTCTTTCAAATAGCCATCTATTTCCACTGGTCTGTGGATGCGTTGTGCTTTAACTGATTTTGTTAGAGTTGAATCTAAAACAGGTTTTTCTTTTGCGGCAAGCGGGAAAAAAAAGAGTTGTAAAAGTATGATTATTAGGCAGAACCTCATCCGGATTTGATAATGAAAAGATAAATGTTTAAAATTTTAACGCTTTAAAAGTATTTATGTTTTATAAGTAGTATAAAGATTTTAATTTATCCAGTAGCGAATACCTGCAAGACATAATAAACGTATACCAGTAAAAGTAATATTCCTTTAATTCTGCCAATTTTAGATCTTTTTAGCGGGAGCATGAAAAGAAACAGAAGTATGCTAATACCAATCATCCAAAGGGTGTCAAAAGACAATATGAGCGGATCCTGAATGGAAATGGGTGTAATAGTTGATGTAATACCTATCACAGCCAGAATGTTAAAAATGTTTGAACCTATAATATTTCCTATTGAAATATCTGCTTCTTTTTTAAATGCGGCAATGGCAGAAGTGGCCAGTTCCGGAACGCTGGTGCCAAATGCAATCAGCGTGATGGAGATGGTGCGTTCAGAAACCCCAAAATTTTCTGCTATTGTGGCGGCGCCATCCACAAGCCAGTTAGAACCAAAGGCAAGACCGGCTCCTGCAGCTACTACAAGTAATATGGAAGGGAACAACCCGATGGTGGGTGGGAGGACTTCAGTTTGATCTCTCTTCATCGTTTTTCTTGAGGATAAAACTGACCAAAGGATATAAACAATTAACAGTAGAAAAAATAAGATACCTTCAACCCTTACAATGTTCATATCTAATAAAAAGATATAAAACAGAATACTGGCAACCATCATAAAAGGCCAGTCAAATATGGCACTATTGCGGCTTACTGCAACAGGAAAAATTATGGCAGTAAAAGCCAGTACAAGGGCTATGTTCGAAATATTAGAGCCAATAACATTGCCTATTGCAATGGCAGGATATCCCTGCAGGGCAGCCTGAAGACTGACAATTAGCTCAGGTGCCGAAGTGCCAAAACTAATAACAGTGACTCCAATAACAAGAGTAGATACTTTAAAGTGCCTGGAGAGAGAAACACCACCCTTAACAAGAAGATGTCCGCTATAAACTAAAACCGCAAGGCCAATAATTAATTTGAGGTATTCCATCAGGGGATATTCATCTTTGGTATGTTATACCTATGGGAAGGAAGATTATTTTTTTTCTACATCATCTTTAAATTTCTTCACATCCTTCATTACCTCGTTAGAATTATTATTGATTTCTCTTTTAATATCTTCAGTTGCTTTTTTAAATTCTTTTAAACCTTTGCCTAACCCCTTTGCTACTTCAGGAATCTTTTGAGAACCAAAAAGTAATAATACAAACACAAATACGATTACGATTTCCGGCCCACTTATAAATAATATTGATGTATTGATCATGGTTGCGTGCTGTTAGGTAATTTAGTAAGTTACTTTTTATTAAAACTAAAAAGGGCTTACATTATTACTACAAATATACTATGAAGTTTTAATAAAAAAAAAGCCCTTGCATGAGCAAAGGCTTTTAATATTAAATATAATTTGACTCTATTTTTTTACTTTTTGTTTGCTGATGGTATCAAAAACAGCTGGTGTGGCAATAAACAGGGACGAATAAGTTCCTACTGTAACCCCTACCAGCAGTGCAAATACAAATCCACGGATTACTTCACCTCCAAACAGGAAGATAACCAGAAGCACAAAGAAGGTTGTTACGGCCGTATTCAAAGTTCTTCCAAGTGTACTGTTTAGGGCAGAGTTGTAAATTTCTTTTTTATCCCGCTTTGGATAAAGACCAACAAATTCCCTTACCCGGTCAAACACAATTACCGTATCGTTAATGGAATAACCAATAACAGTAAGTATGGCAGCAATAAATGCCTGATCTATCTCGAGAGAGAAAGGCAATCTGTGGTAAAACAGAGAGAAGATACTCAGCACAAACAGTGAATCGTGGAAGAGTGCGAGTACACCGCCCATACCAAAGTGCCAGTGTTTAAAGCGGAAGAATATATACAGGAATATACCCAAAAGTGACAGCAAAATAGCCCATAGTGCAGATACTTTTATATCGTCTGCAATGGTAGGACCAACTTTTTGTGAACTCATACGATAATCATCCGTAAAGGTATCATAGTCAATATCACCACCCATAGTATTCTGCAAGCCAAGATAAAGTTTATGCTCTACAATGCTGTCAACGTTAACGTCAGCATCATTATTATCGATCATATACTTTGTGGTTATTTTCACCTGGTTATTCGAACCGAATGTTTTCACCTCCGGGGATTGTCCGTCAAATTGAGCTGTAAGGTCACTGGTGATGTCAATGGTATTTACAGGTTCTTCAAATCTGACCACGTAAGTACGGCCACCCATAAAATCTACTCCCAGGTTAAAACCACGTGTAAATATGGAAACCAATCCAATTAGGATTATAACACTGGAAAGTATGTAGAAAAATTTCCGTCGGCCAAGAAAATCAACTTTTGCATTGGCTAAAACGTTTTTGGTTAACTTATTGGCAAAGGAGATATCCTTATTCTTACCAAGAAAACTTTCGAAAATAAGTCGGGTGATAAAGATGGCAGAAAATAATGAAGTTAAAATACCTATAATCAATGTTGTGGCAAAACCCTGAATAGGTCCTGTTCCGAATGTAAACAGGATTATCCCGGTAAGGAGTGTAGTGAGGTTACCATCAATAATTGCAGAATAAGCATTTTTATATCCGTCGGCTATGGCCAGTTTAATGCCTTTACCGGCGCGGATTTCCTCACGCACCCGCTCATAGATGATTACGTTGGCATCTACCGCCATACCCATGGTAAGCACAATACCAGCAATACCCGGTAAGGTAAGTACAGCACCAAGTGAGGCCAGTACACCCATGATAAAGAATACGTTGGATAACAATGCCAGGTCAGCTACCCAACCTGCACGGTTATAGTAAAATATCATGTAAAACAATACTACTACAAATGCAATAAGGAACGAGCCGAAACCTGCCGTAATTGCTTCCTGACCCAGAGAAGGTCCTACAATAGCCTCCTGGATAATTCGTGCCGGTGCAGGTAGTTTACCCGATTTTAAAACGTTGGCAAGGTCTTGCGCCTCATTTACTGTAAAGTCTCCGGTAATGGATGAATTACCACCTTTAATCTCGCTGTTTACGCGTGGTGCGGAATATACATATCCATCGAGGACAATGGCAATACATCGCTCTATATTTTCTTTGGTAAGACGCGCCCATGTTTTGGCACCTTCGCTATCCATTGACATGCTCACTTCAGCTGCGGCACGGTTCTGGCCAAAATCAGAACGCGCATTGGTTACAGCGCTGCCATCCAATGGCGGTCTGCCGTCGCGGCCGGTAGCTTTAATGGCATGTAATTCAAAATAGCTTTCGCTTTCGTCATATTTATAAGGCTTAACTCCCCAGAAAAAGCGTATATCTCTGGGAAACAGGGAACGAATTTGGCTCATGTTCAGGTAAGAGTTTATCTTACCGGTATCTTTATGATGCGCCATGCCAATTACTGATCCCGGAACAAGTTGGTTATCTCGTGTAACATTTGGCTGAAGAATTGCAAATAGTGGAAAATCCTGCAAAAAGTCTTCATTGCCTCCCAGTCCGGTGGTATCGGCAGCAAGTGTGTCGTTGTCTAACTGATCCAGAAGTGCCACATCATCAGAAATAACAGTGTCTTCGGCAGGAGCCTGAAGCAAGTCCTGATCTGCCACTTCCGGCATTACGTCTTCCACCATTGTAGTGTCAATGGAAAGGTCGTCCTGTGCCTGATTAATTTCCTTTATTTTTTCGTTTGCTTCCAGCAAATACTGGTACACCTCACCATTCTCATATGTTTCCCAAAACTCGAGGTTTGCTGTCCCCTGCAATAATTTTCGCACACGTTCGGGATCTTTAACCCCGGGAAGTTCAACAAGAATTCGGCCGCTGGTTTCCAGTTGTTGAATATTTGGCTGGGTAACACCAAAACGGTCGATACGGCTGCGGAGTATGTTGAAAGAGTTATCGATGGCAGATTCGGCTTCCGCTCTTATCACGGCAAGTACCTCCTCATTCGTGGAGTTGAAGCTTATCCGGTCTTTTAATTCAACTGTGTTAAATATTGCAGCAAGACGACCATTGGGGTCAAGTTCCTGAAAAGCATTACCGAACAGGGTGATAAAATCTTCCTGACTGGCTTGTTGTCTTTGTTTAGCTAATTGAAGTGCCTTGTTGAATGTTGTGTCGTTACTGTAATTGGCCAGCGAACGGATAATGTCTGTTACCGATACTTCCAATGTTACGTTCATACCTCCTTTAAGGTCAAGGCCGAGGTTTATCTCTCTTTCCTGAACTTCATTATAGGTGTATTTACGAATACCTAAAAAGTTGTATACAACTTCTCCCGAAACTGAATCGAGATATAAGGTTTCAAGGCGTGCATCACCATTCGCATATTCTTCTGCATTCTGCTTCACACGGTAAGATACATATGTAAATGACAATTGATACAGGCAAACCAGTGCGAATGCAATTGCCAGAAACCTTATTGCTCCTTTGTTCTGCATTTTAAATAATTTATTTTTAAGTAATTAGTGTAATTCTCTGAATTTTTAGAGCGCAAATATATTAAAATTTTCATGAACAAAATTTGGTAATGCCAATTAAATCCATAAAAATCCTGATTCTACAACATAGAACGCAGAATTATTGGAAATAGGATGAAATTCTTTAAAAAAAGACAAAGAAAATTTTTCAGTCTCAATTTGTTATAACCAATTTATAAGATAAAAAATTTCAGTCATTCTCAATATTCACCCAGGTGCTGCAATTGCTTATTGCTAATAAGATTTGAATACAAATTTTTACATTTATCACATAAGCTTAAAAACCGCTTTAACAATATTTTCGGCTCCTTCAGATATTTGAAGGATATTGGCATCAAGCATATAACAGGGTGTGGTGGCTATTTTATGGTTGGCATCTATTACAACTTCTCCATGATTTGTGTCTTGATGCGTTGCACCCATAGATTCAACAGCTCCTGCAGTACCAGCATCCGATCCGATGGTAAGCTGGACCTTCCCTAATATTTTTGCTATTAAAACCGGAGAAATACAAAGGGCACCGATAGGTTTTCCCGCTTTAACCATATTACGTATTGCATTTTCCACATCGGGATTGACCGAACAGTTTTCTCCTTTAAATGCAAAATCAGAAAGGTTTTTAGCGGCCCCAAATCCTCCGGGAATCATTAATGCATCGTATTCTGCAGCATGAAAAGCTTTTAAATCTTTAATATCTCCCCTGGCTATACGGGCAGACTCAATTAATACATTGCGGGTTTCTTTCATGTCCTCACCGGTAATATGGTTTACAACATGATGCTGATCAATATCAGGGGCAAATATGTCATATTCTCCACCATTTTTCATTATTTCAAGCATTGTGAGTGTGGATTCATGAATTTCTGAACCGTCATAAACCCCTGAACCAGATAATAAAACGGCAAATTTCTTTTTGTTTTCCATAGAAGTAGATTTTTTGATGTTGGTATATTTTTTATCTTCATGTTTTTCTGAACCACTAAATTAAGAAATGTTAACCTTTTATTCTAAGGGTTTCTGATTTTCTGATTTCAGGTGGTTCGTTGTATTGGAATTTTGAATTGAGGAAAAGGATAGAAATTTTTAAGTATGAAAAAAAGAACATTTGTAGCAATTCCTGTGCATGCCAATAAAGAAATGAAAAATAAAATTAAAACCTTTAGAGAAACGCTACGGGATGATAAAATACGCTGGACGGATATCCAATCTCTGCACCTGACTATATCTTTTATTGGTGAAACAGAAGTTGAACATATCCCGTTAATCGGTAAGTTTCTTGGCCAAATCCTTCATGCTGTAGGTAAAAACGAAATTGTAGTGGGTGGGCCGGGCTTTTTCGGGAAGCCTGCAGCACCAAAAGTGTTATGGATGGACATAGGTGTGCCGGATGAAATCAGGACCCTTCGTGAAAAACTCGATGGCTATCTAAGGGATTTGGGGTATAAAAGAGAGCAACGTACTTACCGTCCTCATCTTACCATTGGCAGAGTGAAATCTTTAAAACAAACGGATAAACTGCAGTCTTTTATTGAGAATAATAAAAATAGTGAAAAATACGTCCTCCCGCTGGATGAGATTATCTTTTTTGAGAGCCGGTTATCCGCAAAAGGAGCCATTCATTTACCGCTGAAGGTTTTCAAGCTTTAATAAGATGCTCTCCATAAAGCATCACGCAGAAGTTGGTCTTTTTTAGGCGAACACTAGTCTGTGGTTTTCTGACAGAAATTTATTACATGCAGGAAATTAAATTCCATTTCCCTTAAAAACAGTTTTGAGGGTATACCAGAGAATCTTCATGTCAATGTAGAGCGACATATTCTGCAAATAGATAAGGTCATAGCGCAGGCGGCGTACCATTTGATCAACATTTTCGGCATATCCATACTTTACCTGCCCCCACGATGTGATGCCGGGCTTGACTTTTTGCAGAAGTACATATTGCGGAGCCACTTTTACGATTTTATCGATATAGTACTGACGCTCTGGCCGGGGCCCCACCAGTGACATATCTCCTTTTACCACATTGAAGAAATTTGGTAATTCATCCAGCTTTGTTCTACGTAGAAATTTTCCGAAAGAAGTTAAGCGGCTGTCATTTTTTGAAGAGAGTTTTGGCCCGCCTTTTTCGGCATCCACATGCATGGAACGAAATTTATACAGGGTAAAAGGCCTGCCATATTTGCCAATTCGCTGGTGGCTGTATATTACAGGGCCTTTTGATGTGGATTTTATTCCAATGGCAATAAATAATGCCAGCGGAGAAAGAAGGATAATGGCAAAAACAGATGCTGAAATGTCAATAAATTCTTTAAAGCTCTGCTGCCACAAGGGCATAAGGTCAGACGAGAGCTGAATAAGCGGAGTACCAAAAAGTGTAGTCATTTTTACTTTCCCTGTCAGGATATCGTACATGTCTGGTATGGCTTTTATTTCCACCGGCAAACCATAAATTGGGTTAAGGATGTTGTTTATTTCCTTGTGTTCATTTCGCTCTATGGCAATAATGATTTCATTTGGTTTTATATCTTCTACAATTGCTCTGAGGTTATGAATGTTACCCAGGTGAGGCATGTACTTGCTTAAGCGATATTTTTCTTTTTCCCTGATGTTTATAAAACCCATAAAGTTATGGCCCAGCTGATCCCTTTCTTCCACAATATCGTTATAAAGAACTTCAGCCTTTTCGTTACTGCCAATAATGAGTGTGCGGTAATGAATTTTTCCTGAGCGGATTTGGCTTTTTATTTTTTTTGTTATTAACAGACGTGGTATATACGTGAGCGTAAATGTTGTACTGAAAAGTACAAGGGCAGAGGTATAATAACTCTGATAATCCTTTACCCAATCGTCGAGCACAAGCGCAAAAAATAAAATAGTACTGCCAAGTAACACTACAAGAAAGGTTTTACCCAACTCTCCTAAATCAGATTTACGGTAGCTATTGCGGTAGTATCCTGAAAGATAATGAATGAATATCCAAAAGAATGGTACTAAAAGAATAGCCAGATAAAAGGCTGTTCCTGTTTCAATAGGTATTTTATAACCAAATATCTTGGGTTCTATAAATACTTTTCTAAATGAATAAAAAATTGCCCAGCTTAGAACGGCTGCAAAAAAATCAAATATTATATAAAGCCATTTTGCTTTATTTTGTGTCATAATCAGTGTATACCTAAGCAATGATAATTGCGGCAAAAATAAGTTTTTCTTACAAAGTTTTACTTAAATCTTGTTTTAATTAGGATGCATTATGCATGGCTAAGGTTGCTTGTTTGTTCATTGAATTTTATATTATGCACATTTTCAAGGTCATACAATACAGGCTCGTAAATTTCCCTGTGTATGGGCAATCGGGTGCCTGATAATGGGAACATCTCAAGCATCATCATTTTGGCTGCAATCCCTACAGGCAAGCCTACTGTCCTGGACATAGCTGTATCCTCATCATTCTCGCCATACGCCACCATAGAGGAAATGGTTTTCTTTTTCTTACCTTCCAACAAATAGGTAAACTGATGCTGCATGACGATCATGTCTTTTTCATGCGGTTGCAATACCCATTTTTTTTGTAACATACGTTGCAAAAGATCAGCAGGAGTAGCATTGCACCAGCCTTGCACCTCATTGGTAAACAATCCCAGCCACTGCAGCTTGCTCATGATATCCCCTTCCATATCCAGCTTCAGGTAATGTGCCACCTTCTCTTCAACGTTTTGGGCTTTGCTGTAAGCCAGAAAACTGTTGGTAAATTCCCGGTTGGTTATCTGTTCGGAATTTTCCACCAGGTGGGTATCATCCGTAAGACCAAGCTGCACAAGTGCATTCCATGCGTCACAAAATCCGGGTTTACGAATGGTTCCCCGAAACATGGTTTCAACATTTTTAAGTCCATAAGTATCCCGGTATTTTAATGAATCCCGGTTAGGATATACTTCAAAGTCGCCATGCCCGGGGATAGAAATAATCTCATAACGTTGAAAGAGTTTATGATATGGGATGTGCTTAAATCTTGTGTTATGCAGAAAACGGGCACCCTCTTTTCCTGCCAGAACAACATTGCGCGGATTCCACGTAAATTTGTAATGCCAGGGATTATCGTCACTTTCCGGAGCTACCAATCCGCCGGTATTTGATTCGAATTCGGTGATTATCCCGCCCATTTCTTTTATGCGTTCAATTACGCTCATGGCAGATAAATGGTCAATTCCGGGGTCAACACCCATTTCACTGAGTATTAAAACACCCTTTTTACGTGCTTCGGTATCAAGAGCTTTTACATCTTCAGATAAATACGAGGCTGTAACCATTGATTTGCCATGCTTTATGCAGCTTAACGCCACCAAATAATGCAAATGGGCAGGAAGCATCGAGATCACTACACTTGCTTCGTTAATAGCGGAATCTCTTTCCATTTCGTTTAACACGGAAAGTTTTATAGCTTTCCCGTACGGATTATCTGCTACCTTTTTTTGGGCAAAGGCTATGCGGGAATCTGCAACAATTACTTCCCAAAAATGGTTCTTTGCCTCATTCAGCAGGTACTTAATGAGGGTTCCGGTTGATCTGCCTGCACCTAATATGAGTATCTTCTTTTTGCCCATTTCGTGTAATAGTTTTAAATAACACACCTCACCCAAATTTAAAAGATTTCAATCCATTTCTATTCATTTTTGTTACTTTTATAAACATTTGTAAAACAGCTTTTATATGCGAAACATTATTTTTTTAACAGCTTTATCTTTTTTGGCTATTGCCTGTAACCGTAAAACCGGAAATGTAACCAATAATATATCAACTGCCGACAGCCCAACAAAAATGCAAATAGAGGCGGCTAAAATGATAAACCATTTTGGTAATTCTTTTTTTAGTAATGTATATAAAGATGGAGAGAATGTAGTTTATTCTCCGCTTTCCATAAGCAGTGCTATGGCAATGCTTTATGTTGGAGCAGCAAATGAAACTGCGAATGAATTTTCCGCTGTTTTTAAGTATCCTGCCAAATCATATACACAAAAGGCTTTTGAAATCTTACTGGATACCCTGGCACTGAATGATGATGATGCTGTATCGGTTGCAGTGGCAAATGCTTTATGGATAAATCAGGGATACAGCATTGAGGAAACGTATAAAACTGATTTGGTAAAATATTTTAATGCAGATTTAAAAGAAATAAATGTGGAGAATGCTGCTAAAATTGAACATTCGAGGAAGAAAATAAATAACTGGGTAGAACTTAAAACAAATGATAATATAAAGAACCTGGTTCCCGAAGGAGTGCTAACTGATTTAACCAGGCTGGTGCTTACTAATGCGGTTTATTTCAACGGGCCGTGGAAATATACATTTGATGAGCATAGAACACATAAGGATACTTTTTATACTTCAGATGAAAATGCAGTTTCCACAAATTTCATGGTACAAACCAGCACATATCGCATTGCAGAAAAGGAAGATTATACCGTGGTTGAGCTGCCTTATAGAAATGAGGAGTTCTCTTTTTTGATTCTGAAACCTAATAATGATGAAAAGAATCTTAACGAACTGCCAGTTCCTGATGCATTTATAAATTTATTTGAAGAAATGCGTGTTGAGCTGATTGAGTTGCATATGCCTAAAATCTCTTTCAGCAATAATTTTCAGTTGAATTCTGTTTTACAAGATATGGGATTGGCGCAGGTTTTTTCCTCCAAAGCCGACTTAAGCGGAATTACCGGAAATAAAGAATTAAAGCTTGATGCCGTGCTGCATAAAGCAAAAATAGACCTGCACGAGAAGGGGACAGAAGCTGCTGCAGCCACGGCCGTGGTAATAGGGGTGAAATCTGCACCAGCTCAACCACCCCTGGTATTTAAAGCGAACAAGC
>JBEPYD010000062.1:8446-13532 GCA_041641575.1 Bacteroidales bacterium | reverse complement strand
CCCCACGTATTTTCGGTTACCTGCTGTATTTTGCAGGGTTCAGCTACATCCTGGTCCACACCATGTACCGTTTCAACCTGGCAGAACCCGGCCTTACCCAAACATTTGAGCAGGCACTTACCTTACCAATGGCACTGGGAGAACTCCTTTTCGCCGGCTGGCTGCTATATTTCGGCTTGAAAAAAAGAAACCACCGCTTAGCCACTGCAACAGCCCATTAACCTCACATAACTATCTTTAAATTTATGATAATGAAGACGATAATTAAAACATTGCTGGTAAGCCCGCTGCTGCTGATCGTGGTTTTCCTTGCCGGACTTTCCGTGAAATACTCACCGGTGTACGTGTACCGGCTAATCATCCTGAATATGCCTGACGTGGATGACTACCGCCATTTTAATAACCGGCAGGTTAAAGCAGCAACCACCGCTATGCCATTTGAAGCCGCTTTACGCGATGCCTATGTGGAGGAATGGTTCCAAAACCGCGTGGAACGCTCCGGTTTCCTATCCTTTGACGAGTGGGCGGATAAATCGCAAACCACAGCCTTGCTTGTTTTGCAACGCGACACCCTCATTTATGAAAAGTATTTTAATGGCTATAACCGTAACTCCTACTTTCACTCGCAGTCGGTGGCGAAATCCTTCATATCGTATCTCATTGGTGCCGCCATTGATGATGGCGCTATCTCCAGTGTAAATGACCCGGTAACAAAATACATTCCTGAGTTAAAGAGACGCGATCCGGCATTTGAGAACATTACCCTAAAGCATCTTCTTTTAATGCGGGCAGGGTTGCGATACAATACAGGCTATTTTCCCGGCACCTATATTCACCTGCCATGGCACGATGAGGCAGTGGGATATTATCATAACAACATGAGAAAACTGTTGCTGAATGATGTGGATATTGAACGCAAGCCTGGCGAAAGTTTTGAATATTGCAACTACAATACCAGCTATCTGGGTCTGGTGATAGAGCGGGCCACTGATAAAACCGTTTCGGCCTACCTGGAGGAAAAGCTATGGTCAAAAATCATGGAATATGATGCCATGTTCTCCATCGACAGTGAAAACAATGGATTTGAATACATGCCCAGCCGTCTTATGGCCCGGGCAATTGATTATGCCCGTTTTGGCCAGTTGTTTTTAAGCAAAGGCCAATGGCATGGCGAACAAATCATTTCAGAGAATTGGGTCACAGCCTCAACCGCAGAGGACACCACGTTTAACAGGGAATTATATCCGGAATGGTTCAGCAACGATTACCAAAAGGTGTATTATGGTTACCAATGGTGGGGTTATAAAAACCACGGCTCAACCACCATGTATGCTGCCAATGGCAACCTGGGCCAGAGCATCTTTGTCATCCCCCATAAAGAAATGGTCATTGTACACTGCGGCAAATCTTTGGCGCATTTCAGTGAATTTGATTTATGGGAGATTGCAGGGATGGTGCCGGAATAGAAGGAGGATGTGGTGTTTTTCAAGGATGGATGAGTCAAAAAAGCCGGCTAACAAAGTAACCGGCTCTTTTTATATTTTTAAAAAAGTGATTTGAAGTATCGTACTTCAAATTCATGAAAGATATTCAATGGCCATCAATTCACCGATGGTGTAACCACAAATTTACGGAATTCAACCGGCCCGTGATCTCCCTGTATCATGATGGGACCAGGCTCACCCTCGTTGCTGTCCAGTGATCCTCCTGTTATGCCGGGGATTGGCCGGTTCGAGATTACTTCAACGCCATTCAACACCACGGTTACATGTCGCCCAACCAGGGTAACTTCGTAGGATTGCCACTCTCCAGGTTCATTAGCCGCATTTACTGCCGGTGCAATAAATCCGTAAATACCACCAATGCTTACATCATCAGCCCTACCCTTTGAATCTTCAATCTGCAGTTCATGCCGGCCACGAAGATAAATACCACTGTTGCTCCCCGCCGGGTATCTGAACTCTACGCTGAGTTTAAAATCATCAAATTTTTGTGTGCTAATCAGGTTGCCACCTTTTTCCTTATTTACCATTACCCCGTCAATCATTTTAAATTTATTATTCTCAGGGATAATCCAACGATCCATATTTTCAGTAATTAAATTTACAGGTGTGCCCCACACCGGTGGTTCTTCTCTTTCTAAACTCGGGGCCCGCACACCGGTAAACTGAAGTTTGTTCCCGTCAAGCATTTTATAGCCGGTTAGCTTCTCATCCTCAAGGGTGAATTCAAAGTAGATATCTTCAATATCCATCCATTGGGGTGGGATGGTGAAATGATATTTGTCTTTGTCGGCATCATAGTGAACTTCGGCAATGGGTCGTGCACTACCCTCATAACCCACATAATAGCCCACTAGCGTTGAAAAGCCAGACAATTTCACCTGCAACCATCCGGGAAACCCATCAGACGCCATTAATCCATGCCTGAACATGCCAAGATTTTTCATCTGATCCTCTTCAATCATAATGGTCAGGTCCCATTTGCCAATCAAAGGGGAATCAGTTTCCACACGTTGTGCCATTGCTGTTGTTAGGCCAACCATTTTAAATACAATCAGAAGTAAAATAATATTTAGATTCTTCATAATATAAAAGTATAATTAGATAATAATATTAGTGTACAGATAATCTGCAAATCTAATTAAAAAACTAAATTTGAATAACTTTCATGCTGAATTTATCGACTTTTAAGCTCTGGCACTCCTCTTCAAAAAAAGCCGGCTATTAATTAAGTCAGGAAAGAAGTATTTAACCAGACATTCTAAAATTGGAATGCGTGCTTATCCATTTTAGCACACTCAAGCCCGTCTGATGCGGATAGGAGGCCAACAAGCAGAAGGGGATGGAATCAAAAAAGCCGGCTATCAATTAACCGGCTCTTTTCTAGTAGCGGGGACTGGTAGAATATCTAACTTCGATTTATTAATGAATTTGAAGGAAGTTATCAAATTTCTTGACTTTATATAAAAACATTTATACCTTTGGGTATAATACCACATGGTACAATAACAATTAGTGTAAAAATGAATTCACCATTTAAATTCGGAAAAATCGTAACAGGACAAAGTTTCATTAACAGAACCGAGGATATAAAGAGAATCCAAAATAACATATTGGCTGGGATCAATACAATACTGATATCTCCCAGACGGTGGGGGAAATCATCACTAATTAAACAGATAGCCACCCTGAATAGTGATAAGAATCTCAGGTTTGCATTTATTGATTTCTTCAATATTCGGACTGAACAAGAATTTCTGGAAAAATATTCAAGGGAGATCATTAAATGTAGTATTAGTAAAAAGGAAGAACTGATTATGTCTGGAAGAGATCTTTTTCAAAAAATAACCCCTTCCTTTTCTTTTGGAGCAGATCCGATAAATGATTTTTCTGTAAGCTTTTCATGGAATGAAGCCCAAAAAACGAAAGATGAAATAATTAATTTACCAGAAGTAATAGCCAAGAGGAAAAAAATTAAGATAGTAATATGCATAGATGAATTTCAAAATATTTCCAGGTTTGATCACCATATTGCTTTCGAACAGGAACTTCGGTCATATTGGCAACACCACGAAAGCAGTATTTATTGCATCTATGGAAGTAGAAAGCATATGATGCTGGAACTGTTTAAAAATGAATCAAGAGCATTCTATAGATTTGGAGACCTTTTTATAATGGATAAAATTCCTGAAAAGCACTGGGTGGACTTTATTACCAAAAGTTTTAGAAAAACCAGAAAGCTTATTAGTGAAGAGCAAGTCAGACTAATGATTCAAATGACTAACAATCATCCAGACTACCTTCAGCAACTATGCCATAACACCTGGAACGGTACAACTTCAGAAACAACAAATCAAATTGTCCATGAAGCGATGAATCTGGTTATCAATTCAAATAGACTTTACTACCAGGATATATGTGATGCACTTAGTAACACTCAGCTTAACCTATTATATGCAATTCTTGCCGGTGAAACAAAACTAACTGCCTCGGAAAACATGCAAAAATACAAATTAGGGACCCCTAGAAACGTATCAAAGAATAAGTCAGTCCTCCAGGAGAAAGACATCGTGGAAATCCACGGAAAATCCATTCTTTTCAACGATCCTGTATTTGAATACTGGTTGAGACAAGTAAGCAATTAAAAAAGCCCCCAGAACTGTCGCTCGGAAGGCTTTTCCTTAGCAGCAGAGGCAGGACTCGAACCTGCGTCCGCCTCAGGCGGATAGGAGGCCAACAAGCAGAAGGGGATGGAATCAAAAAAGCCGGCTATCAATTAACCGGCTCTTTTCTAGTAGCGGGGGTAGGACTCGAACCTACGTCCGCCTTAGGCGGATATGAGACCAACGAGCATTATAAATAGTATGGTAGAATTTTTTGCCGGATATACTCCCGACCTTTCCCACTTTTCAGAGCTTTTTCTCTGTTCATAGCCTCTTTCTTTGCAATAAACTCTTCAATATGGATTAAGATCCATGGTCGGTATCTAATTGTCCAACCTTTAACCCCTTTATGATTATGATGGTTGAGCCGGTTAAATAAGTTGCTTGTATAGCCAATATATAATTTATTGTGCAATTTTGAATAAAGCACATACACCTTATGATTCATCACCGAAAAATTATTGAAATGCAAAATTTCATTACAAGATAGCAATTATATACAGGCTAATCAAGCATCCCATAAGCAAAACTAAAAACTACTGTCCGGATGCCTCTATTATCTATACAATTGAGTTGAATTAATGAAACTGTCGAATATCTATATTTTTTGCCATTTTTTCTTTCTGGGGCAAGACTCGAACCTACGGCCGCATTAGGCGGATAGGAGACCAACGAGCTGAAAGGGTTGGGAATTAAAAAAGCCGGCTATCAATTAACCGGCTCTTTTCTAGTAGCGGGGGTAGGACTCGAACCTACGTCCGCCTCAGGCGGATATGAGACCAACGAGCTGAAAGGGTTGGGAATTAAAAAAGCCAGCTATCAATTTAACCGGCTTTTATTTAGTAGCGGGGGTAGGACTCGAACCTACGTCCGCCTCAGGCGGATATGAGACCAACGAGCTGAAAGGGTTGGGAATTAAAA
>JBEPYD010000062.1:0-8436 GCA_041641575.1 Bacteroidales bacterium | reverse complement strand
TAGCGGGGGTAGGACTCGAACCTACGGCCTTTGGGTTATGAGCCCAACGAGCTACCAACTGCTCCACCCCGCAATATATTTTTGTAGTATAACTTTCGTTTTTCGTGGTGCAAATGTAAATAATGTTTTTAGCTTTTGCAACCTTAATGTAATTTTTTCAATGTTCAAACACATTCTAAATAAGCATGACAAACTTAAAAGATTGAAGTAAAGCTCCATGAGAAATTGAAAAAGATCATAATTTTACCATAAAATTGTAAAATAGATATTATGCCAAGAGTATTTAGAGCCGTTGACATTTCCAAAGAAGAGAAAGAACTGAAAAAAGATTATTACGACAGGCATACACCTTTCGTCATTTGTGAAGACAAAGCCAAACGTGGTGAAAAGTTCAGGGTGAAAGTGCGCATGGGAAGCGAATATCCGCACCCGGATGATGCAGCGCATTTCATCAGCTATATACAGTTATGGAACAGGGAGACTTTTCTGGCGGAAACACATTTTACTCCGGGTACGCTCGGCGGCAGCGCAGGTCATTTCGAAGTGGATTTCTATATTGTACCCCAGGTAAGCATGAACCTTTCTGCCATGGCCAGCTGCACAAAACATGGCCTTTGGCAAAGTGACTCAAAAGAGGTGCAGGTAGAAGATTAAAACCACAAATAAAGGCCTATCAGGAACCTTTCATTCAATATAATGAAATAATTTTCCTTCATGATAATTAATAATATTATCAGGCAAATTGAGAAAGTGCCTGCAACATTTCTTATATGGTTTCTACTCTGCATTAGATTTGTAAACTTTGAACTTATAGGAAATGAGGAACAGTATTTTGCTCTTGCCCGCCACTATATGGATCCTGAATGGATAAAAGGAGCTTTCCCATTACAGGAATTTACAGGTACACGGGTGATTTTTGAAACAATTGCAGGTGTAATTCTCCAATATATAACATTTGAGCAATTTGCATTTTGGGGAAGAGCCGTTATTTTTCTTTTAATGGCCATTCCACTTGGAAAAATTTTTACTCTGCTGAAAATCCCTAAATATCTTATACTTTTTATCTTATCAATATACATATTTAGAAGTCAGGCACTTTTTGCGAATGAATGGATTTTTATGGGCATTGAAGCCAAATCGCTGGCATATGTTTTTATTTTTTGGGCTGTTTATATGCTTTTGAAGAATAAGCTTTACCAGGCTTTAATTTATGTATCACTTGCTACTTATTTCCATGCACTTGTTGGTGGGTGGTTCTTGCTATACATTCTTTTCTATCTCCTTTTGGAAAAACACCCTATATTGCTTATAGTAAAAGGAGGATTATTTTATTTCATTTTAACACTCCCCTTCATTATTTTCCTTTTTCCAACTTATGTAAACGATGCTGAAACTGTTATAGGAGGAATTAATACCAACTGGATCTATGTATATTACCGTAATCCGCATCATCTGGCCCCTTTTAAGAGCATAGATTTCTTTATCCAAAATTTTTTAGCAGGTGTAATCATCAGCATATTTTTGCTCTACTTATGCATATTCGTTTTTTCAAAAGTTAACAATTCAATTTTCCGTCAACTTAACAACTTAAACATTTCTCTTTTTGCATTCCAGATTTTATTTATTCTTATCAGTATTTTTGATTCAAATGGTGTTCTCCTCAAATATTATCCTTTTCGCTCAAGCGCATTATCCTTTTTATTCATCCTAATTGAAATTTTTATATATCTGAGATTAAGACAGAACAATGCATTTCATATTAGATTATCATCATTAGCCAAATTAAAAAATATTGCCATCACAATTACGGTAATACTCATAAGCTATTATATTACCTCCTCTGCAATCGCTTTTAATACTTATTTTACAGAAACTAAAACATCAGGGAGTAGAATAATAGCAAAATACCTTAAAGAAAATACGCATAAAGATGATGTTATTTTAAATTTTATAAACAATGATGATTTTCTTCCATTAATGAGAGAAAGTGAAAGAAGTCTTTTTATAATAAATAAATTTATTCCTACCACTCCTAATCTACTCCATGAATGGTATATACGCAATGAACTGCAAAAAGAAATATATCTGGATCCCACAACCATCAAGAGGGCTTGTAAGCAATATGAGATAAACTATGTAGTTAGTGATATGATTATACATTTACAAGAATACCTTGAAGTTTTCTCATATAAGGATTACTATGTTTACACGATAGATTGCAATCGAATCCTGACAGAAGATCAGAAATGAATGAATAATGCTAAAAAACCCCGTACAACCATCGCCCAATCAACAGATACACAGAAAGCCCCATGATATCGTTCAGTGTAGTGATAAAGGGACCTGTAGCCACGGCAGGATCAACT
Source organism: Bacteroidales bacterium (assembly GCA_041641575.1). Taxonomy (GTDB): domain Bacteria; phylum Bacteroidota; class Bacteroidia; order Bacteroidales; family JBEPYD01; genus JBEPYD01. Next base: position 6,070 of record JBEPYD010000062.1, on the reverse strand, counting down.
TTAAACCTATTTAGCGCAAGGGGAATAAAGGTGCCAAACATGGAAGCGAACAATACCACGGAAAGCAGGGAAACGCTCACCGTAAGGGTTAGGGCAAAAGTATCATGAACAAAGAAATTATATATAAAGATGGCGCTGGATAAAATAAGTCCATTGACAAGCGCCACCCCCAGCTCATTTAAAAGTTTGCGGCCGGAACTATCCAATCCTATTGAATTATTGGCCAGACCCTGCACAATAATTGAAGACGATTGTACGCCCACATTCCCGGCCATGGCGGCAATGAGCGGGATAAAAAATGCCATTTCCGGATGAAGGCGTAACTGATCTTCATAATTTCCGATAACACTTGCGCCCAGTATTCCGCCAACCAAACCGATAAACAACCAGGGCAAACGCGCCCTTATCACCCGCCACATATTATCAAAAGGTTCATGGTCCGCTGTGATACCAGACACCAACTGGTAATCTCTCTCTGCCTCTTCCCTAATTACATCTACCACATCATCAATGGTAATGCGTCCTTTTAAACGGCCAATGGCATCAACTACAGGCAAAGTTACCAGGTCATATTTATTCATCACATTGGCCACTTCTTCTGAAGGCGTATCTGTTTTAACAGAAATAACATCTGTGTTACTGATATTCTTCACTTTTGCTGCGGAATTTGCCAGGAGCAGTCGTTTGAGTGAAAGTGTGCCACGGAGGATATTATCATTGTCAGTTACATACACATAGTATATTTCATCTATATTTACTGCCTGCTTTCGAATCTCCTTTATACATGTTACCAGGCTCCAGTTTTCATTTACACTTACCAGCTCCGTGCCCATCAGTCCGCCTGCAGTATCTTCATCATAGGTAAGCAGATCAAGTATGGCACTGGCCTGTTCTACATTATCGATATGTGAAATAATTTCTTCTACCTTCTCATGAGAAAGTTCTCCAAGAATATCAGCAGCATCATCGGAATCCATGTTGTCAATGAACTGCCGGGCAATTTTATCCACCGGGATGGCATCAAGAAAGCGCCTCCGATCATCCTCCTCAAGTTCTATCACCACATCTGCTGCCTTTTCGTTATCCAGCATCAGGTAAATATAGCGGGCCTGGTCAATGTTAAGTTCATCGTAAATCTCAGCGATATCGGCAGCGTGCAGGTCTTTTATCATATTAAAAACCTCAACTTCCTTGTCAGCCTCAATATTTTCTATGAGCTTATCCAGATACTCCCGGGTAAGTTCAAAATGTGTTTTCAGATGTTGCTTTGTTTTTGCTGCCATGGCTCTGAAGCTTACGATTTAGATAAAGCGCGATAAATATATGAAATCCTCTGCAGATAATTGCTCAGGCCGTGCGTTTAAATATTTTTGTATTTCAGGTGCCTGAGGATGATATGCTTTCAATGAATTATTCATAATTTTCCGCCGCTGATTAAAAGCCGTTTTCACAACTTCTTTGAGTTTTTTCTGGTCAATTTCTTTTACATCGCGGCTGTTCCTGGATAAACGTATAACCCCGGAATGTACTTTGGGCGGAGGAAAAAACTGCCCGGGTTTAACAGTAAACAAATATTCAATATTATAAAAAGCCTGCAGCAATACGCTCAAAATTCCATAAGCTTTATTGCCGGGAGGAGAAGCAATTCGTTGGGCTACCTCTTTCTGAAGCATGCATACAATCTCATCTACCTGCTCAATGAATTCATAGATAGCAAAAAATATCTGGCTGGAAATATTATAAGGAAAATTACCGATAACTGAAAACGGAGCATCAAAAAACCTTGCTGGATCTGTTTTTAAAAAATCGGCATGAAAGACATCCTCCGCTTTAAGCTCATCAAAATTTTGCATCAGATACGCAATGGACTCTTCATCAACATCTACAATCTTCAACTTCAGGTCTCGTTTTAGTAAAAACTGGGTCAAAACCCCCATTCCGGGACCAATTTCAAGCACGTTTCCATTATTTGCCTGTAAACTCTGTACAATGCGTTCGGCAGTACCAATATCTGTTAAAAAATGCTGGCCAAGGGCCTTCTTCGGACGAACATTCATCATTTATTCAGCTTTTTGCCTTTAGTATATGGCAAATATCAGCACTTTCCCTGAGAAACAGGCTGAAAAGCGGCTTTATTTTAGTCACATTTTACTTTTTACAACAAAAATACACCCAAATTTTATGGATGTATTTCATCTCATTTTCAAAAACAATAAACTTACCTCTGAAAGAATTGTTAATACAGCAATTTAAATAAATTAGAAGCTTATCTCGTATAAAGAATGAATGCAAAAAAAGCGTTTATAAATGATGTCGAATCATTATATTTGTGTTTCGTAAAGAAGTTTGGAATAATTAAAGCGGGTGTTATATTATGAACAAAATTAAACTTAATGTTTTAGGTATCTCATATAGTCAAACACAATCAGGGGCCTATGCCCTGGTATTAACGGAGGAGGTTGGAGAAAGACGCATTCCTATTATTGTTGGAGGTTTCGAAGCACAATCCATTGCTATACAACTGGAAGGATTAAATCCACCAAGGCCTCTTACCCACGATCTTTTTGTAAGCTTTTCCAAAGCGTTTAATATTGCGCTTATAGAGGTAACCATATATAAGCTCGAAGAAGGTGTGTTTTTTTCTAAGCTTACCTGCGATGATGGGAAAAAAGAAATCACCATTGATGCAAGAACCTCTGATGCCATAGCGCTGGCGCTGCGTTTTAAATGCCCCATTTATACTACGGAAGATATTATGCAACGGGCCGGAATTGTCCTTGATTTCGAAAAAGAAAGTCAAAAACCTTCGTTTCAAAGCAATCCTTTTCAGGAAGATTTTGAGGAAAAAGCCCCGGGTGCGTCAGCCAATGAAACACTTAAAGATCTTGATACATCAGAGTTAAAAGAACAGTTAAAAGAAGCAGTGACTAAAGAGGATTATGAAAAAGCAAGCATTATCAGGGATGAGCTTAAGCGCAGAAGCAAAAACTAATACCTTTTGGCATTTGCCCGATAATTTGAGTATTTCAGGAATATTCTGTTCATCCATCGCAAGGAGAAAATTAAACGTTGTTCATAGATTATCGGGTGTACTGTTTTTACTCTGCTGTATTTTTTTACTCCCGGCACAGGCAAATGCGCAAGACACATCTGCATTCCTGAATGAGGAGGTGGCCGCAGAGGAGCTTTCTGCCCCGGCCATAAAAGAAGATACAGTTGTTGAAAAAAAATCGAACCTGCTAATCTCAAACGAACATTCCTACAGTTTTAACTTTACAACACTTATCCGCGGCCTTTTTGGAATGCTTGGTCTTATTGTTATTGCATTTGTTTTTAGCACCGATAAAAAAGCAATTGCATGGCGTGTGGTTTTAACAGGATTGGGAATACAAATTTTGCTTGCCATAGGTGTTTTGCATGTTGGATTCATTCAGGCATTTTTCGAATATCTCGGGAAAGCATTTGTTTTAGTATTGGATTTTACCAAAGCAGGCACAGAGTTTCTCTTTCCCAACTTTTTAAATACTGAAAAGTTCGGGTATATATTTGCTTTTCAGGTATTGCCCACCATCATCTTCTTTTCAGCCCTTATGAGCATGCTTTTCTATTATGGCATCATACAGAAAATAGTGTATGTGTTGGCGTGGTTAATGACTAAAGCCTTAAGGCTAACGGGAGCAGAAAGCCTTTCAGTGGCCGGCAATATCTTCCTCGGTCAAACCGAATCTCCTTTGATGATTAAGGCATACCTTTCAGGAATGTCGCGCTCTGAGATTTTCCTCGTAATGACCGGAGGCATGGCTACGCTGGCCGGCGGCGTCCTGGCCGCATACATAAGTTTTCTAGGGGGAACAGATCCGGTGCAGAGATTAATTTTTGCGAAACACCTGCTTACAGCCTCTGTGATGGCTGCTCCCGGAGCTGTAGTAATATCTAAAATTTTAGTTCCACAAACCGAGCGGGTAGAGAAAAAACAGCAGGTAAGCATTCCCCGCGAGCGTATAGGAAACAACGTTCTTGACTCTATTTCCAACGGAACATTTGAAGGTCTAAGGCTGGCAGCCAATGTAGCGGCTATGCTACTGGTTTTTATTGCCTTTATTGCCATGTTCAATTATATTTTCGGAAAAATTGGCGACTGGACTTCCCTGAATGAAATAGTGGCAGAATTATCAGAAGGCAAATATCAGCAATTATCCTTGCAATTTATTCTGGGTTATCTTTTTTCACCTCTCATGTGGCTTATTGGCGTGCACACCAATGATATTGCGCTTGTTGGCCAATTACTTGGCGAAAAACTGGTACTTACGGAATTTATTGGTTATGTTAGCCTTGCCGAAATGAAAGAAGCTGGAAAATTTTACAGTGATAAATCCATTGTTATGGCTACGTATATGTTATGCGGTTTTGCTAATTTTGCCTCGGTAGGCATACAAATTGGAGGCATTGGATCACTTGCGCCGGATAAAAAAACATTGCTCTCAAAATTCGGTATGCGGGCACTGCTCGGTGGAACACTGGCATCATTGTTATCGGCAACAATCGTAGGTGTAATTCTAAGTTAACCCTTATCAAGCTCATTATCACATTATGAACAAAAAATCAGGTGCACATAAGCTTCATTCAACATTTCCGGATCAGGATGTTTTCAACCCTGAATCAGGCTTGTTATCAGTACTGGAATCCCTTGATGAATATGTCGTGATTATCAATAAAAATCTGGATGTATTGTACCTGAATCCCCTGGCTGATGAACTTTTTTCTTTTAAAGCAGGCAAAAACCTTAAAGAGGCGAACTTTTGTAAAGAAATTTCGGGAAAAGAAATTATACACAGTTTTGAAAACCTGCTTACAGGTTTACAAAAAGTAGCTTTCATCAATCTTTGTTTGGGCAAAAACAATTTTAAGGAGTTAGAATTTAAAATCTCGCCTTTTCCTGAAGCAGGAAGTTATCTGCTGTTAGGAAGAGATTTGGGAGAGCGCCGCGACCGTGAGGGCTTTCTTATCAATGAACGAAACCAGCTGCGGCTTTTGATTGATAACATGCCAGATCTTATTTATTTCAAAGATAAAAACCACAGGTATTTAATTGCCAATAAGGCAATGGCGGGCATTATGGGGGTAGATGAACCCGAAGAATTGCTAAACCGCTCTGACGGGGAGTTTTTACCTAAAGAAATTGCAGAAGAGTTTCTACGTAAAGAACAAGAGATTTTCAAATCCGGAAACATTATACCAAGTGAGGAAGAAATCGGTTTTGACATTAATGCCGGTAAAACACTTCACATAATAACCACACGTATTCCTGTAAAAAACGCTACAGGAAAGGTAATTGGCCTGGCAGCTATTGGTCGTAATATAACTGAAATAAGGAAAACAGAGGAATTGTTGCAGCACAAACATGCCAATCTTCAGGCCTTTATAGAAAACACCAAAAATGCCATTTGGGCCATTGACAAAGATTTTAAAATCACTACCATAAATACCTATTTCCGGGAATCTTTCCATTCCTATTCCGGTGAAATGCCTAAACCTGGCACAAACATACTTTCACTGGTGTCAGAGAATGAAAAAGAACGCTGGCTTAAGATTTATAAAAAGGCGCTGAGTGGCAAACAATGGATAGAAGAGCACAGCTATGAGTTTGAGGGAAAGAGAGCTTATTTTGAAATATTTATCAGCCCTGTTTTTGGAAAGGATGATGAGGTAACCGGGGCAACTTTTTTCTCACATAACATTACACGAAGGAAAGAAAATGAGATTGCACTGCAAAGGGCCCGCCAGGAACAGGCAGCGTTGTTAAACAATATCCCGCACCTGGCCTGGTTTAAAGATTCAGATGGCCGCTACATGTCTGTAAACCGCTCTTTTGCTGAATTCTATGGAAAATCTCCTGCAGATTTCCTGGGCAAAACAGATTTTGATGTTTGTGATCCTGAATTGGCTAAAAAATATACTAAAAAAGACCTGGAAGTTATCCATTCCAAACAGCAGACCTATCATGAGGAAAAGGAACGAATAGGTAATAATCTGCGATGGAGTGAGACCTTCAAAACACCAGTACTGAACG
>JBEPYD010000061.1:0-13637 GCA_041641575.1 Bacteroidales bacterium | reverse complement strand
GATTGTAAAATACTATACCGATTGGCAGGAGGACTATATATATGTACCAAAGAAAAATGAATATTTTCATTCTTCAGGCATGGGAAAATCACACGATGCCCTTATTAAAAAATGGTTCACACTTCCTGATTTTTAAAAATATGGGGTATCCGATCAAAACCCTTGATATGAATAGGATAAAAAATTGTTAGAATAACGGCAGAGCCGCAAAATATTTGTAGTAACAATTAATACAAAACCAAAGGTAGGTGCAGCGCACCGTGATATATAATTCTTTGAAATATTACGGTGCGCTGCACCTTCATAAAATATTTTCTCATTTGCTACAAATATTCAGGTGCTCTGCACCAAAGATAATATACGAGAGATAGAGAGTTCTTCTACTTCAGATTGAAAAACTACTTCTCAAAGCACCTCAAAATAATATTTAGCCTTTAGCCTGTAATATTTTTTAAAAATATCTTACCCAAACCATTGACTTTAAGTAATAAATTGCCTAATTTTGCAGCCCGATTTACCCTATTCGCAGGTTCTCATATTTTCACCGTTAACCTCCGGTAAGTAAATCAGAAGAAAATAAGGTTTTGAAAGTCAATTCTTTACAAAGGTTAAAAAGAAGCACCGTCAGGATAAAACCAGTGGTGTAACAATAACAGTTTTTTGGATTAATGTACTGAGACACATACACATTAATTTTCTTCAAAATAGTTATTGATTTTAAAAAAAAAAGAATACCTTTGCAGACCCATTTTGATAAAAGTATTTTTTATAATAAATATTACGTCTATATGCCGACAATTCAACAGTTAGTAAGAAAAGGCAGAAATAAAATTGAGGATAAAAGTAAAGCACCAGCATTGGATGCTTGCCCTCAGCGTCGTGGTGTTTGTGTAAGGGTTTACACAACAACACCAAAGAAACCTAATTCTGCAATGAGAAAAGTTGCCAGGGTAAGGCTTACCAATGGTAAAGAGGTAAACGCATACATACCTGGTGAAGGCCATAACCTGCAGGAACACTCCATTGTATTGATCCGCGGTGGCAGAGTAAAAGATCTGCCGGGTGTTCGTTACCACCTCATTCGTGGTGCACTCGATACTTCAGGTGTTGATGGCAGAACACAACGTCGTTCAAAATACGGAACAAAACGTCCTAAGAAAAAATAATAACAAGCTGATTGCATAATTATTTGCTTAAAAAATGAGAAAGTCAAAACCAAAAAAGAGAATATTACTTCCTGATCCTAAATTTAAAGACACAGAAGTAACACGTTTTGTGAATAACCTGATGCTTTCAGGTAAGAAAAGCCTCACGTACAGCATTTTCTACAAAGCAATGGATATTATTGGAGAGAAAATGAAAGACAACGAGAAATCTGCTCTTGAAATCTGGAAGCAGGCGCTTGAAAATATTACCCCACAAGTAGAGGTAAAAAGCCGACGTGTGGGAGGTGCTACATTCCAGGTTCCTATGGAAGTAAGAGGCGATCGTAAAATTTCTATTAGCATGAAAAACATGATATTGTTTGCAAGAAAAAGAGCAGGCAAATCAATGGGAGAAAAACTTGCTGCTGAAATTATGGCTGGTTATAACAACGAAGGTGGCGCCTTCAAGAAAAAAGAAGATACCCACAGAATGGCCGAAGCAAATAAAGCCTTTGCACATTTCAGATTTTAACACATTATTATATTAGCATAGATAACAATAACTTTTTTATGAAATCTGACCTAAAATATACACGGAATATAGGTATCATGGCCCATATTGATGCCGGTAAAACAACCACCACTGAGCGGATATTGTTTTACACGGGAATCAATTATAAAATTGGTGAGGTACACGATGGTGCTGCAACCATGGACTGGATGGAACAGGAGCAGGAAAGAGGCATTACCATTACTTCCGCTGCAACAACAACATACTGGAATTACAAAAACGAACAACATAAAATCAACATTATCGACACCCCCGGCCACGTGGATTTTACCGTGGAAGTTGAAAGATCACTCAGGGTACTCGATGGTGCTGTTGCACTATTCTGTGCAGTAGGTGGAGTTGAACCACAATCTGAAACAGTTTGGAGACAAGCCGATAAGTATGGCGTACCACGTATCGCATTTATAAATAAAATGGATCGTACTGGTGCGGATTTTTTCAATGTCCTTCGTCAACTTAAAGATCGGTTGGGTGCCACTGCTGTTCCACTTCAATTACCCATTGGTGCTGAGGATAACTTCAGCGGTGTAGTTGACCTTATCGAAAGAAAAGCCATCGTTTGGGTTGAAGACGAAACCCTGGGCATGAAATACGAAACGGTAGACATCCCTGAGGATATGACAGAAGTTGTTGAAGAGTATCGCGAAAAGCTGATTGAAGCTGTTTGTGAAACTGACGATGAACTTTTGGAAAGATTCTTCGAAGACCGTGAAGGCATTTCCATTGAAGAATTTATGGCAGCTGCCCGTAAAGCAATTATTAACAGGCAGTTTACCCCTGTTATGTGTGGTGCCGCCTTCAAAAATAAAGGTGTTCAGCGTCTGCTTGATGCAGTGGTAGCTTATCTGCCCAGCCCCATAGACGTAGGAGCAGTTAAAGGAAATCTTCCTTCTGACCTTGAAAAAGAAGTGGAAAGAAATCCTGACAATGAAGAACCGCTTGCAGCCCTGGCATTTAAAATTACGACAGACCCATTTGTTGGTCGTCTGGCCTATATCCGCATTTACTCGGGTACATTAAAAGCCGGAAGCTATGTGTTGAATACACGTACAGGAAAAAAAGAAAGAATTGCACGCCTTTATCAAATGCATGCAAACAAACAAAATCCAAAAGATGAAATTGGCGCAGGAGATATCTGCGGAGCTGTTGGATTTAAAGATATTCGCACAGGAGACACCTTATGTGCCATGGATAAGCCAATTGTTCTTGAAACAATGACTTTCCCCGAGCCGGTAATTGGTGTTGCTGTGGAACCAAAAACACAGTCTGATGTAGATAAATTAGGTAATGCTTTAAGCAAACTTGCTGAAGAGGATCCTACTTTCCAGGTACAAACTGATGAAGATTCTGGCCAGACTGTTATCAAAGGTATGGGTGAATTACACCTGGAAATTCTTGTTGACAGGTTGAAGAGAGAATTCAAGGTAGAATGTAACCAGGGTGCACCACAGGTAGCTTATAAGGAAACAATTACCCTGGAAGTTGACCACAGGGAAGTGTTTAAGAAACAAACCGGAGGTCGTGGTAAATTCGCTGATATCGTAGTTAAAATTGGTCCCGCTGATGAGGGTACTACCGGCCTTCAGTTTAACGACCAGGTTAAAGGTGGTAATGTACCCAAAGAATATATTCCATCTGTTGAAAAAGGATTTAAAGAAGCCATGCGCAATGGTGTATTGGCAGGTTTCCCTCTGGTAAGCCTGAAAGTAACCTTGCTTGACGGTTCCTTCCACCCTGTTGACTCTGATCAGCTCTCATTTGAGATTGCTGCCAAGCAGGCATTTAAAAAAGCATGTTTAAAAGCCAATCCAATTCTGCTTGAACCAATTATGACAGCCGAAGTTGTAACACCAGAAGAATATATGGGTGATATTATTGGTGACTTTAACCGCAGAAGAGGCCAGGTAGAAGCCATGGAAAGTCGTGCAGGAGCAAGGGTTATCAAGGCTAAAGTGCCATTGGCAGAAAAGTTCGGTTATGTAACAGTGCTGCGTACCATTACTTCTGGACGTGCCACCTCATCAATGGAATTTTCTCATTATCAGGAAGTACCAGCAAGTATCTCAAAAGATGTTCTCGAAAATATTAAAGGAAAGAAAGAATTAGCTTAACCATAAAACAATGAGCCAGAAGATTAGAATAAAATTAAAATCTTACGACCACAATCTTGTGGACAAGAGTGCCGAAAAAATTGTGAAAACAGTAAAAACTACCGGAGCTGTGGTAAGTGGTCCTATTCCATTACCTACACACAAGCGAATTTTTACTGTGCTGCGGTCCCCCTTTGTGAATAAGAAATCAAGGGAGCAGTTTCAGCTTTCTTCCTTTAAAAGATTGCTGGATATATACAGTTCTACGCCCAAAACTATTGATGCGTTAATGAAACTGGAATTGCCCAGTGGTGTGGAAGTAGAAATCAAAGTCTGATAAAGAATTTTAAAAAATTTAAAGAAATGCCAGGTTTAATTGGAAAAAAAATAGGAATGACATCCGTGTTTACCGAAGAGGGAAAAAACGTTCCCTGCACGGTAATTCAAGCCGGCCCATGTGTGGTTACACAGGTGAAAACGGAAGAAAAAGACGGATATAAAGCCATTCAGCTAGCTTTTGAAGATAAAAAGGAAAAGCACACACCAAAAGCAATGCAAGGTCACTTTAAAGTTGCAAGTACAACTCCTAAAAGAAAAGTAATTGAATTAAAGGGCTTTGTAAAAGACTGGAATTTAGGTGATGTTATTACCGTAGATTACTTCAAAGATATTGTTTGGGTAGATGTTGCCGGTACTTCAAAAGGAAAAGGCTTTCAGGGTGTTGTAAAACGTCATGGCTTTGCCGGTGTAAATGATCAAACTCATGGTCAGCATAACCGAAACCGTGCACCTGGCTCATTGGGAGCATCTTCTTATCCATCACGGGTATTTAAAGGAATGCGCATGGCAGGCCGCACCGGTGGTAAAACAAGCAAGGTACTGAACCTGGAAGTGGTAAAGATAATTCCGGAAAATAACCTCATTCTTTTAAAAGGTGCAGTTCCCGGTGCAAATGGTTCATATGTAATTGTAGAAAAATAAATTTTGGTCTGATAGGACAAAATGCCTAATTAACTAACAAAATGAAAGTCAACGTTTTAGATACTTCAGGAAAAGAAACCGGCAGATCAGTGGATCTATCGAACGATATATTTGCCATTGAACCCAATGACCATGCCATATATCTTGATGTAAAACAATATATGGCCAACAAAAGGCAGGGTACACATAAGGCAAAAGAGAGAGCGGAAATAACTGGAAGTACAAAGAAAATTAAAAAACAAAAAGGTACCGGTACAGCACGGGCAGGAAGTATTAAATCTCCTATATTTCGTGGGGGAGGTCGCGCTTTTGGACCACAACCACGCGATTATAGTTTTAAGCTTAACAAAAAACTTAAAAAACTTGCCCGCAAATCTGCACTGACTTATAAAGCCAGGGAAAAAAATATTTTCATTGTTGAAGACTTCAACTTTGAAGTGCCTAAAACAAAGGAATTTATATCTATTGCAACAAATTTGAATTTAAACGATAAAAAGACTCTTTTGGTTTTACCAGAACCAAATAAAAACATATATTTGTCGTCCAGAAATTTACAGGATAAGTCAGTTGCAATAGCCTCTAATTTAACGACTTACGAGATAATGAACGCCAGCACAATTCTTTTTGTTGAAAGTTCATTAGAAATTTTAAAGAAAACATTTGAAAATTAGTAGAAATCATGGATACCCTGATTAAACCCATTATAACAGAAAAAATGACCCAGCTTGGTGAAAAAGTAGGTCATTACGGTTTCATTGTGGACAAAGAGGCAAATAAAAGACAGATAAAAAAAGCCGTGGAAGAAATGTATGATGTAAGTGTTGCCTCTGTAAACACAATCATCGTAGGTGGAAAGCTAAAATCCAGGTTTACCAAGGGCGGTGTAATAATGGGGAAAACCAAAACTTACAAAAAAGCCATCGTGAAACTGGCAGAAGGAGATACAATTGATTTTTACAGCAATATTTAAATAGAAAATGGCACTACGTAAACTTAAACCGGTTACGCCCGGACAGCGGAGAAAGATGATATCCAGTTTTGATGAGATTACCAAAAGTACTCCTGAAAAGTCGCTTTTGAAACCCATCACAAAATCTGGTGGCCGTAACAATACTGGAAAAATGACCATGCGTTACCTTGGCGGTGGCCATAAACGCAGGTATCGTGTAATTGATTTCCACAGAGAGAAAGAAAATGTTCCTGCAGAAGTTATGTCTATTGAGTACGATCCGAACCGGACAGCACGTATCGCTCTGCTACAATATAAAGATGGAGAGAAGCGCTACATCATCGCTCCAAACGGACTCAAAGTTGGTCAGGAAGTTATTTCAGGACCTGAAGTAGCGCCGGAAGTTGGAAATACACTGCCCCTGTCAAATATTCCACTGGGAACTATCGTTCACAACATTGAACTTAAACCAGGAAAAGGAGCACAGATGTCTCGCAGTGCTGGTGCTTATGCACAGCTTACTTCCCGCGACGGAAAATATGCCATTATTAAATTACCATCAGGCGAAAGCCGCATGATACTGGTAACTTGCAAAGCCACCATAGGTAGTGTTTCCAACGTGGAACATTCAAACGAAATGAGTGGTAAAGCAGGTCGAAGCCGCTGGAAAGGTCGCAGACCAAGAGTTAGAGGTGTAGTTATGAACCCTGTTGATCACCCCATGGGTGGTGGTGAAGGCCGCGCTTCAGGAGGACATCCACGTTCAAGAAACGGAATTCCTGCAAAAGGATACAAAACACGTAGTCCGAAAAATAAGTCGAGTAAGTATATTCTTGAAAGAAAGAAAAAATAATAAGATAAACCATATAAAGATATGAGTCGTTCACTAAAAAAAGGTCCATTTATTGACTACAAGCTCGAAAAGCGAGTGCTTGACATGAGCGAATCGGGAAAAAAATCAGTGATTAAAACATGGTCACGTCGTTCTGTTATTTCCCCTGATTTTGTAGGTCTCACAATCGCTGTACATAATGGAAATAAATTTATCCCTGTGTACATCACCGAAAACATGGTGGGCCATAAACTAGGTGAATTTTCACCAACCCGTCAGTTCCGCGGACATGGCGGCAAGGCAAAATAAAATTGAATACTAATATTTACAAAATATCCTGATTACAGCAATGGGTGCACGAAAAAGAATACGAGCCGAACAAAGAAAGGAAGAAAGAAAGAATATTGCTTCCGCTATGCTTAAAAATTGCCCTACCTCGCCAAATAAAATGAGGCTGGTAGCCGATCTTATCAGAGGTCAGGAAGTAAACCGGGCGCTTGATATACTTCGCTTCAGTTCAAAAGAAGCATCAAGACGTGTAGAGAAATTATTACTCTCAGCGCTGGCTAACTGGCAGTTAAAAAATGAAGGGCAACGCATTGAAGACAGCAACCTCTACGTGCAAGAAATTAAAGTAGATGGTGCCCGAATGTTAAAACGCCTGAGGCCTGCACCGCAAGGTCGCGCACACCGTATCAGGAAACGTTCAAATCATGTTACCATTGTTCTGGGTAGCGCTGTAGAAACTGTAGAAACTGAAACAAATTAATTTGCATGGGACAAAAAGTTAATCCAATAAGCAACAGATTAGGAATCATTAAAGGATGGGATTCCAATTGGTATGGTGGCGATGACTACGCTTCTAAATTAGTGGAAGACACTAAAATCAGAGAGTATCTCAATGCCAGGCTTGCCAAAGCAAGTATTTCAAAAATAATAATTGAGCGTACTCTTAAGCTGATTACCGTTACTGTGAATACTGCACGCCCCGGAATTATCATCGGCAAAGGCGGACAGGAAGTTGATAAGCTTAAGGAAGAGCTTAAAAAAATTACCAACAAAGAAGTTCAGATAAATATTTTTGAAGTAAAACGCCCTGAGCTTGATGCTACAATTGTTGCCAATAACATTGCCCGGCAAATTGAAGGTAAAATTTCTTACCGCCGCGCCATTAAAATGGCAATCGCCTCAACAATGCGCATGGGCGCTGAAGGTATAAAAGTACTGGTATCCGGACGCCTGGGTGGTGCTGAAATGGCAAGAACAGAAACCTATAAAGATGGTAGAATTCCACTCCATACATTGCGTGCCGATATTGATTATGCACTTTCTGAAGCATTAACAAAAGTAGGCCTTATAGGTGTTAAAGTTTGGATTTGCAATGGTGAAGTTTATGGCAAGAGAGATTTAGCACCAAATGTTGCAGCTGCAAAAAATACCAAAGCAAAACCACAGGGAAATTTCAAGAAAAGAAGAAAATCATAAATATATAAGTAAAAGTTTAAACCAATGTTACAGCCAAAGAAAACGAAATTCAGGAGACAGCAGAAAGGTAAGATGAAAGGCAATGCCCAGCGTGGCAACCAGCTTGCCTTCGGGTCGTTTGGCATCAAGGCGCTTCAGGAATCATGGATCACCGGTAGGCAAATTGAAGCTGCCCGTCAGGCTGTTACAAGGCATATGAAACGTGAAGGGCAGTTGTGGATACGTATTTTTCCTGACAAGCCAATTACCAAAAAGCCGGCAGAAGTGAGGATGGGTAAAGGTAAAGGTGCCCCTGAGGCGTTTGTAGCGCCGGTAACACCCGGAAGAATTATTATTGAGATTGAAGGCGTTCCTTACGATGTGGCAAAAGAAGCTTTGCGACTTGGTGCACAAAAACTGCCGATTACAACAAAACTTATCGTAAGACGCGATTACGATTACACACTTTAACATAAGGTAATAATGAAAACTTCTGAAATAAGAGAATTTAGTACCAGCGAGCTTAAAGAACGCATTGATACGGAAAAAGGAAACCTGGTGAAGTTAAAACTGAACCATACCATATCACCGCTGGAAAATCCTTTGAAAATAACTTACTTGAGAAAGGATATTGCCAGACTGAAAACTGAATTACGTCAACGTGAATTAAGCGAAACTTCCAAAAGTTAAATAAATGCAAACCAGGAATTTAAGAAAAGAAAGAGTTGGTGTTGTTGTAAGCGATAAAATGAATAAATCCATTGTTATTGCAGTACGACGTAAAGTAAAACACCCCATTTACGGAAAGTTCGTTAACAAAACAACAAAGCTTTGTGCCCACGACGAAGAAAACACATGCCATGTGGGCGATACCGTAAAAATTATGGAGACCAGGCCTCTAAGTAAAAACAAAACCTGGCGTTTAGTTGAAATCATTGAAAGAGCAAAATAGCCATGATACAGCAGGAAAGCAGATTAGCCGTTGCAGACAATAGTGGAGCAAAAGAAGTGTTATGTATTCGCGTGCTCGGAGGAACACGCAGAAAGTACGCTTCCATTGGTGACAAAATCATTGTTACTGTAAAAAGTGCCATCCCCTCAGGAGATATTAAAAAAGGTACCGTAACAAAAGCAGTGGTGGTACGGACAAAAAAAGAAGTACGCCGTCCGGACGGATCTTATATTCGGTTCGATGACAACGCCGTGGTACTTTTGAACAACGCAGAAGAAATTCGTGGTACACGTATTTTTGGCCCTATGCCCCGTGAGCTGCGTGAGAATTACATGAAAATTATATCACTTGCTCCTGAAGTATTGTAGTAACCGATAAAAAGAATAATTGAAATGGCCCATAAATTACATATCAAAAAAGGAGATAACGTACACGTGATTGCTGGCGAGTCCAAAGGCTTGCAAGGCAGGGTACTGGAAGTTTTGCACAAAGACAGAAAGGCAATTGTTGAAGGTGCAAATCTTGTGTCAAAGCATACCAAACCCAATGCACAGCATCCGCAGGGTGGCATCATTAAAAAAGAAGCACCTATTCATATCTCCAATCTTTTGCTGACAGATCCGGACAGTGGCAAACCCACCCGCGTTGGCAGAAAACTTAATGATAATAACAAACTAGTAAGATACGCAAAAAAATCAGGGGAGGAAATAAAATAATGGATTACGTACCAGCCCTTAAAACCAGGTATAAAGAAGAGATTATTCCGGCACTTATGAAGGAATTTGGATATTCTTCCGTAATGGAGGTTCCACACCTTACCAAGATTGTACTCAATCAGGGTGTTGGTGCCGCAGTGGCCGATAAAAAACTTATCGATACAGCACAGGAAGAATTAACCACTATTGCCGGACAAAAAGCTGTTCAGACTTTGTCTAAAAAAGATATTTCCAATTTCAAATTGCGTCGTAAAATGCCCATCGGGGTTAAAGTTACGCTTCGCCAGGAAAAAATGTACGAGTTTTTAGAGCGTTTGATCAATGTAGCGCTTCCTCGTATCCGTGATTTCAATGGTGTAAGCTCAAAATTAGACGGCCGTGGAAATTACACGTTGGGAATATCTGAACAAATTATATTTCCTGAAATTGATATTGATAAAATAAACAAAATATTAGGTATGGAGATTTCATTTGTAACAACAGCCAAATCTGATGAAGAAGGTTATGCATTGTTACGTGAATTTGGAATACCATTCAAAAATCTTAAAAAGTAAAAATATCTCAACATGGCTAAAGAATCAATGAAAGCGCGCGAAGTAAAGCGCAAGAAACTTGTTGAAAAATACGCTGAAAAACGGGCTAAACTAAAAGCCGAAGGCGATTATGTAGGCCTGAGCCGCTTACCCAGGAACTCAAATCCTATCCGTGTGCACAACAGGTGTAAACTTACAGGCAGACCAAAAGGATACATGAGACAATTCGGTGTAAGCAGAATAGTATTCCGTGAAATGGCTTCTCAGGGCCTTATCCCGGGCGTGAAAAAAGCTAGTTGGTAAAAAATAATTTATATAAACAGAAAGACAATGACAGATCCCATAGCAGATTATCTGACGCGTATACGAAATGGAATTATGGCGCGCCAACGGGTAGTTGAAATACCGGCTTCAAACATCAAAAAAAATATAACCAAAATTTTGTTTGAAAAAGGGTATATCCTGAACTTTAAATTCGAAGACGATAACGGTCCGCAGGGAACCATTAAAATCGCTTTGAAATACAGTCCGGAAACCAAAAAGCCGGCCATTAAAACGCTGAAGCGTGCAAGTCGTCCAGGGTTGCGTAAGTATTCCGGTCATGACGCACTGCCCCGTGTACTAAACGGATTGGGTATCGCCATACTTTCTACTTCGCATGGTGTAATGACAGATAAAGAAGCACGCACCAAAAAGATTGGTGGCGAAGTATTGTGTTACATATACTAAAAAATAATTATAAATGTCACGAATAGGAAAATTACCAATTGATATTCCCCAGGGTGTTACTGTTGATGTAAAAGACACTGTGGTGACTGTTAAGGGCAAACTTGGAGAGCTTCAGCAAGAGGTAAATCCATTGATTAAAGTAAAGGTTGAAGATAACCAGGTAATATTATCCAGGGAGAATGAAACCAAGCAGGAAAAAGCCATGCACGGCTTATACCGCGCACTTATCTACAATATGGTAGAAGGTGTATCGCAAGGTTTCACTACAAAACAGGAATTGGTTGGCGTGGGTTTCCGCGCTGAGGTAAAAGGACAAATGCTGGAGATGAGCCTTGGATTTTCTCACGATGTTATTTTTCAGCTGCCCGATGAAATAAAAGCAGAGGCAAAAGCCGAAAAAAGAAGTAACCCAATTGTGACTCTTACCAGTCATGACAAACAACTTCTGGGACAGGTAGCCGCAAAATTACGTTCTATTCGTCCGCCCGAACCTTACAAAGGAAAAGGTATCAAATTTGTTGGTGAGCAACTAAGAAGAAAAGCAGGAAAATCTGCAAGTGTATAATTGAGAAAAAATTAAGTAGCATCATGGCTTTACATAAATTTCAACGCAGAGCAAGAATTAAACGCAGTATCCGTAACCGTATTTCGGGTACAGCAGAAAAACCGCGTTTATCCGTTTTCCGCAGCAATAAGCAAATATATGCTCAGTTGATTGACGATATCTCAGGCAAAACCCTGGTATCAGCATCTTCAAAAGAAAAGGATGCCGCAAAAGAAAACGTGGATAAAAAAGAACAGGCCAAACTGGTAGGTCAGTTACTTGCAAAGAAATCTCTCGATGCAAAAATTGACCAGGTAAAATTCGACCGGAATGGATACCTGTATCATGGTAGAATTAAGTCATTGGCAGATGCTGCCAGAGAAGCAGGACTAAAATTTTAAGAAGAAATTATGTCAACAACTATCAGAAAAGTAAAAACCAGTGATCTCGAGCTGAAAGACCGGCTTGTAAGCATTCAACGTGTTACCAAAGTTACCAAAGGTGGACGTACCTTCAGTTTCTCAGCCATTGTGGTGGTTGGAAATGAAGATGGTATTGTAGGTTATGGATTGGGAAAAGCAAACGAGGTAACTACAGCCATTGCAAAAGGAATTGAAGATGCTAAAAAGAGTCTGGTGAAAGTTCCTGTATACAAGGGAACAATTCCGCATGAGCAATTTGCGAAATTCGGAGGCGCCCAGGTGTTTCTTAAGCCTGCTTCATCAGGTACCGGAGTAAAAGCCGGTGGTGCGATGCGTGCGGTATTAGAGAGTGTGGGCATTACAGATGTACTGGCCAAATCAAAAGGCTCATCAAACCCACACAACCTGGTAAAAGCTACGTTCCAGGCATTGCTTGAACTTCGCGATGCCCAGACAATTGCTACACAACGCGGTATTCCAATGGAAAAAGTATTTAACGGCTAAGATATTATCATCATGTCAAAGATAAAAGTCATACTTGTAAAAAGTAAAATAGGTAGTTCAGAACGTCAAAAACGTACAGTGCAAGCCTTAGGATTGAATAAAATGAACAGCAGTGTTGAAGTGGAAGCCACTCCGCAGGTTTTGGGAATGGTAAACAAAATTAAGCATCTGCTGAAAGTTGAAGAATTATAACCAATTAACAAGCTGGTAAAAATGGACTTAAGTAATTTACAACCTGCCAAAGGATCGGTAAAAACCAATAAAAGGCTCGGACGCGGACAGGGTTCCGGAAAAGGTGGCACCGCTACTCGTGGACATAAAGGTGCAAAATCAAGGTCAGGTTATTCTATAAAAATTGGTTTTGAAGGTGGCCAAATGCCCCTGCAACGTCGTGTTCCAAAGTATGGATTTAAAAATATTAACAGAAAAGAATTTAAAGGAATTAACCTTGAAGTAATTCAGGCACTGGCCGATAAAACCAAAAAAACAACCATTGATGTGGAAACCATCAAACAAGCTGGTTTGGCTGGTAAAAACGATCTGATTAAAATTCTGGGCAACGGAGAAATTACTTCTAAAATTGAAGTAAAAGCCCACGCATTTTCAAAATCAGCAAAAGAAGCAATCGAAGCAAAAGAAGGAACAGCCGAAAAAATTGATATTTAATGAAATCTTTTATTGAAACTTTAAAGAACATTTGGAAGATTGAAGATCTTAGAGCAAGAATTCTATATACACTTGGAATATTGCTCATTTATCGACTGGGCTCCTTTGTTGCGCTACCCGGGATAGATCCTTCGCAGTTACAGGCGTTAAAAAACCAAACTGCCGATGGTGTTTTAGGCCTTCTGGATATGTTTTCCGGTGGAGCCTTTTCCAATGCATCGATCTTTGCTTTGGGAATTATGCCATATATCTCTGCTTCCATTGTAATTCAGCTTTTAGGAATTGCAGTACCCTATTTCCAACGTTTGCAAAAAGAAGGCGAAAGCGGCCGCAGAAAAATCAACCAGATTACACGCTATCTTACAGTAGGTATTCTGTTGCTTCAGGCGCCCAGTTACCTGGCCAATTTGCATGCACAGTTACCTGATTCTGCTTTCGTACTAAAAGGATCCTTCTTTACCATATCTTCTGTAATAATTTTAACCTCGGGTACCATGTTTGTTATGTGGCTGGGTGAGAAGATTACCGATAAAGGGATT
>JBEPYD010000060.1:0-13688 GCA_041641575.1 Bacteroidales bacterium | reverse complement strand
CGTAACATGATTTTCCCTGAAACCGGACTTCCATGGGTTCCAACCTCTCCCCATATTCCTTACTGGGAGACTGCCTTCTATTATGCTGCAACAGGAATCATCGGCGAAATTGACCCCAATATGATAGGAATAGGTTATACCCTGCCCTTTCAATTTTTGGCAACAGAAAATATATCAGCTGAAGCGGTTGCTAAAGAAATGAACGCACTCAACCTGCCAGGACTATTATTCCGTCCCGTATATTTTAAACCCTACTATATGGATAAAAAAGGCGAAGAAATGCAGGGTGTTCAAATACACATTACTGACTATAAAGTTGCTGAACTTACACCCATACAGTTTTTGTTTTTACAGGAGGCACATCATATTGATCCGTCCTTTAATCCATTCAAAAGCAAGGAAGACAGGTATCGTATGTTTGATTATGGCACAGGTTCTGACTATGTTCGGAAATCTTTGATGGAGAATTTCTCATACGATGAAATACGTTTACACTGGCATAAGGATATCGCTGATTTTAAAACACTTTCCAGCAAATATTACATGTACGAATAGGATATCTTAATATTTTATATACTACCATTCGCTTATCATTTTTATGGAATTCTGAAACCGATCACCAGAATGTCATCTCTTTGGTCTTCTTTTTTCTTCCACTCGGCCAGTTCAATAGCAAGTTGATGCTTTTGCACATGATAGGGTAAATGATGAATATTTTTAAGAAATTCCATAAAGCGTTTGTTGGAGTATTTCTTATCTCTTGGACCACCGTTTTGATCGGGGAAACCGTCAGAGAATAAATAGCAATCCAGAGGTGACCGGTGATTAATAGTATAGGTCTGATAAGTTTTCTTTTTGGCCATGGCATATATCCCACCTATACCAAATAAATCTCCCTCCATTATATTCATTTTTCCATCTTCAAAAAAGATCATTCGGCTGTGCCCGCCGGCAAACTCAAGCTTCCTTTCGGCTGGATTATAAACGGTTATTGAAATATCCATACCATCATACTGCAGCTTGTCTCTGTCTTTTTGCTTTAAGGCAGCAACCATTCGCTTATCGAGTTGCTGCAGAATTTCACCTGGATCAAGGATGTGTTCTTCTTTAATAATCTGGTTCAGCAGAGAGCAGCCAATCATTGACATAAATGCACCGGGAACCCCATGTCCTGTGCAGTCAGCAGCAATGATTACATGCTTTTGGTCCACAGTTGCAAACCAGTGAAAATCTCCACTTACAATATCTCTGGCTTTCAAAAAGATAAATGCATCATTTGTAACATTAAATATCTCATCTTGCTTGGGTAACATGGCTTCCTGGATATACTGACCATATTCAATACTTGCCAGTAATTCTGAATTAATGTATTCAATTTCATCGCGCTGCTTTGATATTTTACGTGTTGCTCTTTTAACTTCCTGTTCCAGAATTTCCTGTTGCTTTTTAAGTCTCCTTACATTCAACCTTGCCAGAACATAAAGGATTAAAACCATTAGCAACAATACAAAAAAATAAAATACCCAATTCTGCCAGAAGGGTTTGCGTATGGTGAAGCTAAAGGAATCTTCTTCGCTGATTTGGTTAAGTGCATTCTTTGCGCGCAGGGTAATGGTATAACGACCGGCAGGAAGATAAGGTATTTCAATGGTGTTTTTTTGACTCCAGGAGCTCCAATCATTTTTCAATCCTTGAATTTTATATTGGTAAAGAGTGGATTTTTCATTCAGGTAAAAAGGCGCTGTAAAGAGGATGCGAATAGCATTCTGACTAAATGGAATAATTTCATCACGTTGTATGATTTTTGCAGAGTTTTGCGCCTGCACCTGGTTTATCAGTGCCAAAAATGAAATTTTTTCATAATCTGGTGTATTTTGGACCACATGCAGCCCCTTATCTGAAACTACCCAGATTTGCTCCCAGGCATCAAGAAATATTTGCTCTATCTGGTTAAATAGATTCAGGTAAACAGTATTACTTCGCGCATTTGCTTCCAGTGAATTATAAAACCATTCATGATCTTTTTTAATCCAGGAATGTCCAGGCTGATTAATGATCATTTCCTGTATAAAATTTGGCTTTCTTAAACTTTCCTCTGCCTTTTCATGGTCAAAATATAAAATATTTTGGGATGAGCGGAAAAGTAATTGCTCATCAATCATTCTTACCTGTGTGGCAGCAGTTAAATTTCCACCGGTATAAACATTTTTAATAATTCCTGAAAAACCTGCCTTTTCATTCAACCCCACAAGGAAAACATGGGTTTTGCTACCCGCGTAAAGAATATCTCCCACCCTTTCAAAAGATAGTATTTCATTATCAAGTATCAGCGTATCTATAACAGCGCCTTCGGATATACTCACACTGTAGAGATTATTTTCTGCAGCTAAAAAAAGTATGTCCAGATTATTTGGATCAGGATAAGCCATGGTTAAATTTAAAACCGGAAGTAAAAAATCAGAATTAAGTGAATCCAGGGTAAAGAGACCAATATTGGTAGCAGCAATAAGGTTATCTTCCATCTCAAGCAGCTGCATGCAGTTTGCACTTACATTGTTTACCTGCTTAAATACATACCCGGTTGTTTGCACTGCATATTCCTTTTTTACGGTTTCATTAGTAAAAACCTGCGTTACCGAAGTAGCAACGGAATCAACAGGAACATCTATTTGTACCGGAATATTTCTTACAACAGGAATATTTTCCTGGTTTACAGGGTTTATAGCATTAAATCGAATTTTAATGTTCTTTTTAATGGTTTTTGTTACCTGAAAAACCTGCACCTGACTACTTTCCGATTTTTCGCTTTGCACCAGATGTTCTACTTCACGATATTCCTGCACTGGAACGAGCATAAATACACCCTCATTAGTCGCCACATATAACTGATCACTAAGATACAGGCTGGCATTAATAGTTCCGGAAAGTCCGGGATATTTAGAATACACCCGTACAGGTAAATTTAATGATGCTTTTGAAATACCCTCTCGTGTGGTAATCCAGATATCACCCCGGGAATCGGGAAAAGCGGATAAAACTTCGTTATCGTTCAGTCCGGATTGAAAATTTATGATCTCCTCCTTCGCACCTGAATTTTTATTTATCACCACGCATCCTCCCGTAAGGGTGGTTACCATAAACTTGTCGGCATTGATATCAAATAAGCCGGTGAGAAAATTCCCTTCAACATAATCCTCAACTGCATAATGGAAAGGTCTTAATTTTCCATTCTCAAAAATACGGAGCTTCCCCGACTTTTCTGCCATTATTAAGGCTGATTCCGAAAAGGATGTACTGGCAGTTATCTGAGTAGCCGTTAGGCCAGGAGCAGGTTTTTTTTCTAACAGTTCCTGAAGTGTATAAATTCTATTGTTCCTGGTTTGAATAAATAGTTTATTCTGCAAAGCAAAAATCTTCGTATACGGGGAATCTATTTCGTTATGGGTAATAAAATTATTGGTTTCAGGATCAATAATAAACAATTTTCTGCTGGTTTTAACTACTATTTTCTCATCCGAATAAAGTATTTCTTGTGATTCAAAAGATTTTACTGAATCCATATAAATAACCAGATATCCTTCTTCTGTTTTTGTGTCCAGATATCCAAAATTATTATCACAAACAACAAACAGCTTCTTGGTAGAATTGTGATAGAGTATCTTTCGGGGCACAGAGGGGGTTTCAATCAGCTCCCAAAAAGAGCCATCGAAACGCAATAAACCAGACTCATTGGCAAAGTATATAATGCCCAGATTTGTTTCTGCAATACTGTAATTGTTATTACTTATGTTTTGAATAGGTATATCATAGGTTTGCAGATAAAGATATCCTTCCTGGGCTTTCAGGGGAAAGAATACAAAAGCTGCCAGTATAAAGCCAAGCCAGTAATGCTGCATGCAGCCCCGGACATTAGTGAACAGATCCATGCCTCAATAAATAGTTTAGTGTTTAATTCAATATTATCCTGTGATAAGTTTTTAGGATAAAAGAATCATACGGAACTTTTGCCGGAACGTTCCGTAAACCGGATGTTTTATTGTGGTAAACATACAAATAGTTTTTTACAATGATTTTTCTTCCTTCACATTATGATGATTTTTTACAGGAAAAAATTTTAGTTTCTATTGTTTTCCTTAAACTCTTCTATTACTACATCAATTTCACCATTTTCATTGAGCGGTAAAAATATTTTAAGCTCCTTATTCTCCTGTAATTTAACATTAACATTATCAGGGCTATCTGGATCATCAGAAGTAATTTCAATACTTATATCTGTAAACTGACCCTGCGATGATATGTTTTGATTTTCTTCCGGCATCACAATAGTATCAGGAACAACCACCAGTGGTTTAGCAGGTAAAGGGGCTACAGGTTCAGGATCCGGGGTTATATCATCAGCATAAAAAATGTCAAAATCACCCATAGAGGTAATACGGTTTGATGAAAAGTAAGCTTTATCATTTTCTGCATGGAAGAAAAAAACTTCATCCAGCGGCGAATTTACCGGAAAACCAAGGTTTGTTATATCATCCCAGGCACCATTTTTATGGCGACTTGCTTTAAAAATATCGTATCCGCCCATGGAATTATGTCCTTTTGAACTAAAATACAATATATTGCCATCCGGCGACAGGCTAACACCTTCCTCATCATAGCTGGTGTTAATTTTATCTCCCAGATTTAGGGGATGCGACCATTTATCTGAAGTTTCGTCCTTAACAGAGAAGTAAATATCTTTACCACCTTTCCCCATATCTCTGCGATCACTTACAAAGTAGAGGGTATCAGCATTTTTGGAGAGAACAGCAGATGTTTCATTGAACCTGGAATTAATATTTTTTAAGGGATCCTTTTCTTTTATGATGCCATTATTATATTCAGCCAATATGATATCTCCATTTCCTTTCTGGCTGGTATACAATACTGCAGTATTATCAGCTGCCAGATATAAAAGCGATGCATGCGTAAGTTCATTTTGCCTGGAAGCCGGATCTATGCTGGTGCCATCCTCTGTAGAGTTTGCTTTAAAAACTTTCTCATAAAAAAAGTTGTCATCCGGATCAGGTATTTCATATACCGCGTTCCTTCTCCGGCTGGTAAAATAAAATGTGCTTTCGTTGTATGGAACCGGACGGTATTCTGGTGCTGTAGAATTAATGTTTGCACCGGCATTTTTTATATTAACCGACAGGGTATCTCCGGTTAAAAGAATAGCATTCCGGCACTCAGCCATCCGTTTCATAGTTTCCTCCTGTTGCGAAAGGGTTGGTTTTCCTCGCTCCAGAGAAGCCTGATAATAATGAATTGCTTCACTAAAGTTGTAATTTACATGGTGTGCGTAAGCAAGGTAAAAGGTGTGATTTTCAAAAGCCATTGAGTCAATCATCCACGCCTTTTGGAGGTACCGCAGAGATTGCTCCTTCGGAAATGTTTTCAAATAACAGACTCCAATTCGGAAATTAATTTTGGCATCAGAAAAATATTTATCGGGTAATTTCAAATATTCGTCGAGCGCACGAGAATAATTACCGGTCTCATATAAATAGTGGGCAATTTTGGCATCATTTTGCTCCACACTTTGGGGAAATAATTCCACACTTCTTATATTCTTGAAACCAAACCCAGGTGACAAGAAATTAAAAAGGAATATTATAATAGTTAAAATAATCTTTTTCTTAATATGGAAGATATTCATTTATATCTCTTTTCGGCTTCACTAAAAAATAATTTTTCTTCTTCGCCTTGTATTAACGCACAAATTTGGTTCCAACCCTGCCGGAGGTACCGTTTTTGCAGATTTAGATGTTTACCATTATTATTGAATTAACTATTTCATGCGAAAGATTTTTCTCATAGCTCTCTTTCTGGGACATGTTTTTGCCGGTTCGCACGCCCAGGTCTACAACGTTTACGATGGAAATATTGACTCAGATACATACTGGCAGGCTCCCATTATTTATATTCATACAGATGTAAATGTAAAGGAAAATGTTACGCTAACCATTGGCGAAGGTTCTGAGGTTATTTTTAAAGGCCATCACGAGATTAAAGTAAGGGGAAATCTTGAGGCGCTTGGAACCGGTAATAACAAAATTATATTTAAACCGGAAAATACAGCCACTGGATGGGAAGGTTTCATCATTCAGCCGAAAGCCAATAATACAGATATCGTAAAGCTTTATCACTGCGTTTTCGAATATGGCAATGCAGAAAAAGGTGATGGCGGAGGGGTACTAAATATAGAAAAAGATGCCACGATTGATATCCAAGACTGTATCTTCCGGAATAACACTGCCAAAAAAAACGGTGGGGCTATCAATGCAACTAAAAGTACCCTTACAATTTCCCGATCAACATTTCAGGACAATTTCTCTCCTGAACATGCCGGTGCAATATATCTGGTAGATGAGGTAGATTTTCAAATAACCAATTCCATATTTCAGAACAACAAAGCAGTTCTAAAAGGTGGCGCCATATATTCAGAAAACACTGGAAAGGGTGAAATCATTGGCAGCCTTATTACAAATAACGAGGCTCAGGAAGGTGGCGGTTTATACTTCAATAATAACCCTGAACTAGATATTGTAAATGCTACCATAGCCTATAACAAAGCTTCCGTAAATAATACCGATGGAATCCAATCCATATCAACAGGTATCGAGATAATAAATTCTATTATCTGGAATAATCCCTATGCTGGAATTTCAACTGCCAGTGTTAACTATTCCATTATGTGGCAAATGAGCAGTGCAGCCAATAAAATATACAATGTTGACCCGGAATTCATTTCACCAACAACTGCAACAGGAAACACTCCTGATGCACCACAAGCCAATTGGTCAGTTGAGTATTCTTCAAAGGCATATAATGGCGGCAATCCGAACGCTGCAGGTCTGTCCCTGCCCACTACAGATATTTCAGGAAATATACGACTGGTGGAAGATACCATTGATATGGGAGCATTTGAAAAAGCTGAAATACAGCCTTTTAACCTTGTGGCAGTTACTGACACTATTATTTGTGTAAATGAACCTTTGGTATTGGTAAGTCCTGTTAAGGGAAGTATTCAAATATGGAAGAAAGACGGAAATACACTACCTGTGAACAACGATACACTTATCATTCCTGCAACATCTGCAAGCGATGAAGGCGTATATACCTACATTCTAAAAGAAGGAACTGTAGAGATCACCTCAAAGCCTTTGCAAGTGGTGGTAAATCCATCGCCGGCATCTTTTACACTGGATGACATAACAATTTGTGAGGGTGATGTGGCTTTGATTGATCCATCGCTTGATCCGGGTTTGAATTTCCAGTGGAACACAGGAGAATCAGCCCCATCTATTAACATTTCCCAGGAAGGAATGTACTGGTTATCTGCCACCAATGAACATGATTGTGCTGCCAGCGACACTTTTTTGCTTACTACAAAAACCGCTCCTATGGTTAATCTTCCCGAAGATGCAATTCTTTGTACAAGTGAAAGTGCTGTTACAATTTCCTCCAATGCCACAAATTACACCTCCATCAACTGGGAAACCACAGGTGGCGGAAGTATCGAAACTTTTAATGCTGATGCAGATATTACGTATACCTTTTCAGCAGAGGAATTGCAAAATGCTGAAGCTATTACTTTTTATGCTACCGCTAACAATGATTACTGTGATCCGGCTAAAGATACCGTTACCATTTCATTAGAATCTGTCCCTGAGCTCAGCATTTCAGACGAAAAAATTTGTCAGGGAGAAAGTACTGTTTTTACAGCACCCGAAAACCAGGAATATGTGTATGAATGGAGCACCGGAGAATCCACCCATGAAATTACAGCTTCTCAGCCAGGTGTATATTGGGTGAAAATTACCACGTCTGCCTCGTGTGTAATTACAGATACCTTTAATCTTGCCATGGAGGCAAAACCAACAGTATTCCTACCCGATGACTACATACTCTGCAAGAGTGAAAATGCCCTGAACCTTTCATCCAATGCTACAAACTATACTTCCATCAACTGGGAAACCACAGGTGCTGGAAATATCGAAACTTTTAATGCTGATGCAGATATTGCGTATACCCTCTCTGCAGAAGAGTTAGAAAAGGCACAAGCGGTTACTTTTTATGTTTCTGCCACAAACAATGTATGTAGTCCTGCCAATGATTCAATCACAGTTTTCCTTGATGAAGCACCAGATTTTAACCTCCCGGACACTGTTCTTTGTGAGGGAGGGATCATACAAATCCAGGCCAAAACCACGAATGGGTATACTTATTTGTGGAGCAATGGTGCTACTGAACCGGCCATTACATTGTCTGAAGAGGGAACGTACTGGTTAGAAATAACAAATACAAATAATTGCAGTTATACTGACACATTCTCAGTTCAAAAGACTTTCCCCCCTTCTTTGTCTCTGGAAGATAACTTTGTGATTTGCAGCAGTGATTCCATGATAAATATAATACCTGTTGTCGCTGAAAATTACACCACCATTTCCTGGATTTCTTCTGGTGAAGGCTTTATGGATATTTTAAACAATGGTGATGAGTTGGTTTATGCCTTCAGTAAAAATGAACTCCTGAATACCAATCCTCTAACCCTGATAGCCACCGCAGTTTCTACAGTCTGCCCTGAAACCAAAGATACACTGGTGATAGAAAGGCAGGCAGCACCATTCATTTCGGCTCCTTTGGATTTAAATGTCTGTTTTACCCAACAAGCCATTGAAATGAATGTTGGTGTAACAGAAGGTTATGAGTTACTTTTTCAGGCTTCTGAGGATGGGGAAATCTCCTATGTGGATTCTGTTCTTTCGTTTATTCCGGGTATAACAGATACCGGTCTCGATGCCATTTCATTGCTCATCAATACACAGGAGGATCCGGTTTGCCCCTCTGTTACCCATGAAATTACCCTTAACAATGCCAAACCACGGGCTGCATTTACTGTACCGGATGGATGTACGGATGAAGAAATGAACTTTTTGAATACGGTTTATCCTATTCCCGGAAATAAAGTCTTCCAATGGGATTTTGGCGATGGCAATACTTCAACCTCACTTAATCCTTCTCATACTTATGCAGATTCAGGAAAATATGAAGTACAATTAATTGCCTGTGGTACTGATGCATGTTGCGATACCACCAGCCATGCCATTGAGGTGACACTAAAACCAGAACCCTCGTTTGAAGCAAGCTATAATTGTGAGAATATATCCCTAACCTATACAGGTACGCAATACAAAGATTTTAAATACCGATGGCGGCTCTCAAATGGATTTGCATCTGAGGTAATAAATCCTGTATTTGAAAATAACACCTCGCAAAATGTAACACTTTCCGTTACCCATGGCAGATGCACTGCTGTATTGGAAGAATCCATTGACCCTTTTATGTTGCCGGAAGCACAATTCACCA
The DNA here is from genome assembly GCA_041641575.1 of Bacteroidales bacterium. Lineage (GTDB taxonomy): Bacteria > Bacteroidota > Bacteroidia > Bacteroidales > JBEPYD01 > JBEPYD01. The sequence goes on along the minus strand of JBEPYD010000060.1, from coordinate 4,280 downwards.
GTAATGTTCGTAATGCAGGTGTGAATCAACAGGTTTCTTTTATCAATCAAAGTAAAAATGCCACATCTTATGAATGGACATTTGAGGAAGGCAAAAAATCAAATGCAGCCAACCCCACCCATACCTTTACAAGCACCGGTTTAAAAACCGTCTATTTAAAAGCCCATAGCGAGGATAATTGTGTGGATGAATATGAAAGCATGCTGGATATTTCGGCCGGTCTGGCATCTCCAACGGCATTTTCACCCAATAGAGACAACATCAATGATGAGTTTAAAATTATGGGAGGACCTTTTGATGAGTATGAACTGATGGTTTTCAATAAATGGGGCATACAATTGTTTTACAGCCGTAATCCGGATGAAGGATGGGATGGTACCTTCAATGGCCAGCCACAGCCAGTTGGAGATTATGTTTATAAAGTAATAGCAACCTCAGTTTCCGGTGGAAAATTTGCCAAATCCGGTAGTTTCACACTCATAAGGTAAAATTGAACATTATGCTACAGACGCTACAATACCACATTCAATCAATAAAAATAACAGCAACATTTTTGCTTATTATCCTATTACATGGCCCCCTGTCGGCACAGCATGCCTACCTGATCAATTACCAGTCTTTCGCGCAATATGTAAATCCTTCATCTACCGGCCTGTTTTATGAAGAAAACACCAATTTTAAAATCTCGACATCCTATCTGACCACTTCACTGGGTGGAGGTATTGCGAATTATAATACCGCTTTGCTGGCTTATGAAAAGAATCTGGGCAAGCTGGGGTTTGGGGGGATGGTCATTGGCGAAAATAGCAGTGCGGGCAGTCACTCGCGCCTTCAGGGCATGCTTTCCGGCGCATGGGAGATCTCTATGGATCCTACTTACCGGCATAATTTACATGCCGGATTCCAGGTGGGAATCATACAACAGGCATTTGATGCTAATTCGCTGGTATTTGGATCGCAATACAATACTTCTCTGGGAAATTTTGACCCCATGAGCGAATCTAATGAAAACATAAACGCTTACAGAGCCATAGACATTGAAGCCGGCATTGGCGCTGCCTATACTTTTCGGGATCCTACAAGGGTAGTAAATCCTTATCTTGGTGCTTCAATTTTTCAGCAGTTCCATACCAATCTCTCTTTTTATGAAAAACCTGTAAATGATCCATTTCGCATCAATGTGCAGGTAGGTGGAAAAATTCTGTTTAACAGGAAAGTGTCCCTGACACCCGAAATACTTTACATTTATCATGCAGGAGCAGAAATATATTCATATGGTGCAGATTTGCGATACCAACTGGGAACCAGCGATAATAAAATACTGCTGGGCCTCTACAGGAACACCCTTGAGATGTTGATATTCCGTACAGGGCTTTACCTGCGCAATGCTGATTTCTTTTTATCCTATGGCACTACCACAGGACATTCTGCAGGTAACCTTGGCATTTCCACCCTTTCCTTTAATGCCAGTTTTCGGATCATTAGAGCAGGCAGGCCTTCTTTCTCTATGTAGTTTTCTCACTCTAAAAAGCTATCCATTACCACCACTGTGGCATTTGTGCATCCGGCACCAAAAGTATTCGGTTTTTGCCATCCGTATCCATCATCCAGATGCTTCTTTCGCCATTGCCGGTATTGCTGGTATTCACAAAAATGATTTTAGCTCCATCCGGCGAATATGCAGGTTGGATATCAAGTGTTCCTTCGGGTTTATCTGTAGAAAGGTCTGTCTTTTCACCGGTTTCAATATCGATGGTAAAGATGTGTGTATTCAGTTGCCGGCCATCCGGCACCAGGTTTCCCGAAATATCATGTGTGTAAAGTATTTTGCTATCATCAGGAGAAAAAGACGGATAATCAATAATGCCAGGTAAATCCTCCACTAAAAGTACAGTATCTTTCCCATTTACTTTCATAAGGTAAATTTCGCCATTTGTCATGCGTGCACCTATGGTTTGTGCCACCAGCATCTCACCATTGTGGCTGCTGTTGATAATTCTGAAATTTCGCCCTTCCGGTGCATTTGCAATCTGTGTGGTTCCGGTGCCATCATTATTTACCCGGTACAGAATGTCGTTATGGGGATAATACAGAGAACTGCCATTACTGGACCAGCAAAAGCCTACGCCATTATTGAAGTAGCCGGAAACAGGCATGAAAGTGACTCTGCGCCTGTTCTCACCATCTTTATCCATGGTGTAAATATGTGGTTCAAGGTTATACAGGGAGGCATAAGCAATTTTATTTCCATAGGGTCCGGTTTTGGGATACCAGTCGTTTTGGTTATTGTAAGTAAGCTGCACAGCATTTTGCTCGGCCGAATCACCGGAAAATATCTCGTAACTTCCTCCGTCCATTTTAATATATACAAAAGGATTGTCAGGAAAATCGACGGTTTTAAAACTCCAAATAGTACTTTTTACCTCAGCCATGCCGTCTGTGGCAGAGATTTGCCAAAAATAAGTTGTATTGTATTGCAAACCTTCCATCAGAAAAGTGGTGTCTGATAAATCAGCATGCACGGTGGCAGATGAAGCATCCTCTGAATTATAAAGGGTAAGATCATAGGTGAGAGAATCATCAAAATTACTGTCATAGGCACTCCATTTTAAAGTGATATTTACGGGTTGGTTTTTCTCTCCTGCGGCAGGTACAGGATTGTTTCTGATAACCGGGGCTTTGTTAAAATCAGAATTCCTGTTCATGATTACTTTTATGGTAGTAGTATCCTCTTCATTCACTTCTACATTCACGGACTCTGAGCGATATCCTACCTTTTTAAAGGCCACGGTATAATCGCCAATATCCAGATCATGCAGTACAAAGTATCCTGAATCATTGGAAAGAAAGGTTTCTGTGGCCGGATTGGTGGTAATTTGCACTTCATAGATTCCTTCATCTGAACCATCGTCAATTACCTGTCCCTTGATATAGCCGGTGGCTTCCGGATTAATTTTATCTTCTGTGCAAGAAAAAAGGACCAATGTTATTAAAGCCCAGATGTAAAAAATAATGATTTTCTTCACTGCTGATCTTCCTTAGTTTGAGTTGGATATTTTATTTTGTCTTCTGCTATTAATTTACCTTCTTTAAATAATTGTAATGTAATGCTGTAAGTGTCACCTTTATTGATGTTAAAACTATTTTTTGCCAGTATTTTCTCTTCTCCGCCTGCTATTTTAAATTTACAGGATTGCTTATTGGAAGCACTTCCGGAAACCCCTTTCTTTTCTATCTCCATGTTATAAGATAATTCCATTTCATGAGCAGTATTTGAAATGCATGTGGCATTTATATCCAGCATACCTTCTTTGTCCTCATAAACAATCAGGGCTTTGGCCAAATCTATCTTTTCCTGGGCGTGAAGAGCAAAAGTACAGGATAAAAAGAAAAGCATTAGTGAGAAAACTATTTTCATATTGTGAAATATTATGATAAGAATTTTAATTTTTCGATGCAATATTGGTTTTAAATCCTTATTTCTTTCAAAGTAAATATTTATATGTTCCTTTTTAAGGACCAAAAATGGCTGCCTTTTATGGAAACATATTTTAAAATTTATATGTAAAAACCGGACCTCCTTTACTTTACGATGCCATGCGCAACAACATAAAATAAAAGAAGCCCGATAGTTTTTAACTATTGTCCATTTGTAACAGGAAGAAACGAATTATCAATACGAAGGTTAATGCCTTCACCATTTTGTTCAATAACAATAGGGTTGGTTGTGGGGAGTAAATTCTCCAGTTCCAACACATTGTCTGAACCTTTTTGTGATACCTGATAATTGTAGCTATCGCCTGCTACCGTCTGGTTAATAGTATTATTTGAGCCACGCTGCTCTACTGAAACAAGGTTGGAATTGCCACTAATGTAACCGCTGTAGATATTGCCAGCACCGCTACTCAGTCCCGATTCCAGGTTATCCTGGCGGATGCGTAAAGCGTTGTCCTGTCCTTTTATCTCCAGGATTACCTGGTGGTAATCTCCCTGCTGAGAAACCTCAGCATAATTAGAGGCATTGATTCCAATACCCTGTTGCAGTATAAAAGCCTCGTTGGCATTGCCCTGTTGGGAAACGATAACTTTTTGACCTTCCGTCTCACTAATCAACTGACGGAGATCACTGTTCTGATTTTCGCTTCCTTCCATTACAACTTCTGAGATAATGTTCAGGGTTTGGTCGTCCTCAGGTTCTTCTTCCTGGGCATTAAGACCGAACATTACTGAAGTTGAAAGCAACAGGCTCAAAATAAAAATGTTATATGTTTTAAACATAT
>JBEPYD010000059.1:0-13776 GCA_041641575.1 Bacteroidales bacterium | reverse complement strand
CATCCACCGGAAAAGCTTGAGAACACGGTACACATCCTGGATGATTTTACAGAAACAGATGCCGATAGCATCAGGCAAATGTTAAAAAAATAATAGCCCGGCATGAAACGATTCCTTGGTTTTGTACGCAAAGAGTTTTACCACATATTCCGCGATCCACGCTCCATGCTGGTATTATTTGGCATGCCCGTGGTGCAGTTGTTGCTGTTTGGTTTCGTGCTTACCAACGAGGTAAAAGATGTAAACATTGCCATCTACGACAAAGCCGGCGATAACCGCTCCCGCGAACTAACCAATAAAATTCTTTCCTCGGGATATTTTCACCTTACACGTGAAATACACCACCAGGATGAAATTGAAGATGCTTTTCGCTCAGGCGAAATAAAAGAAGTAATTGTCTTTGAACCCGGATTTGCATCTAAACTCGAGCGCGAAGGGCAGGCCAATATACAGCTTATAGCCGATGCCAGCGATGCCAATATGGCCAACATCATCGTGAACTATACCACCGGCATTATTCAGAATTACACCCAATCCATGTTGCCGGATGGAGTGCAGGGGGTGGGTATGGTAAACATTACTACCCGCATGGTTTTTAACAACAACCTGCAAGGCGTGTACATGTTTATCCCCGGTATAATGGCCATGATATTGCTGCTTATTTCTGCCCTGATGACTTCCATCTCGATTGTGAAAGAGAAAGAAACCGGCACCATGGAAGTGCTGCTGGTATCGCCGCTCAGGCCGTGGCAGATTGTTACGGGTAAAGTAGTGCCCTATGTGCTGTTGTCGTTCATCAATGCCATTGTAATTCTACTCATGGGCGACATTGTATTTGGCATGCCTGTGCGCGGAAGCTGGATCTTTCTTCTGGCTGAAAGCATGCTTTTTATCTTCCTGGCACTCTCACTGGGCATCCTCATTTCCACGCTCACCAGCAACCAGCAAACCGCCATGATGATTTCGCTGGTGGCCCTAATGCTGCCCACCATACTGCTTTCCGGGTTTATATTTCCCATAGAAAACATGCCCAAAATACTACAATGGCTGGCGCAGATTATGCCACCCAAGTGGTTTATCACCATCATTAAAGCCATTATGATAAAAGGGGGCGGGTTGTTGATGGTGTGGAAGGAAACCCTTGTTTTGCTGGTTATGTCAGGCGTGTTTTTAGGATTAGCCATAAAAAAATTTAAAGTACGATTAATGTAAGTGCCATGAAAACTATTTTTTTCCTCCTTCAGAAAGAGTTCTTACAGATTTTCCGCAACAAAACCATGCTGCCTATTATTTTTGTGCTGCCATTGGTGCAGCTCATTATACTGGTAAATGCTGCTACCCTTGAGATGAAAAATATTGATGTACTTGTGGTGGATCAGGATAACTCAGTAAGCTCCAGGGAACTGATTTCTCATTTTACCGGTTCGCCTTTTTTTACCGTTTTTCGCAATCCGGTAAATAATGCATATGCCTGGCTTGAAGCAGATAGAGCCGATATGGCTATCATCATTCCCCACGGGTTTGAACGTAAAATGGTTAGAGAGAACAGCGGTAATATACAATTCCTGATAAACGCCATTAATGGCACCACTGCGGGCGTAAGCAACAATTATGCAGCAGGCATTGTAGCAGATTTCAGCCGCAACATCAGCACTGAGCTGCAATTGGTAAATCCTGGTTTGGGCCTCAGGAAAATTAATGTTATTCCCCAGTACTGGTACAACCCTACACTCAATTATAAAAATTTTATGGTGCCTGCCGTACTGGTTATCCTGGTTACCATGATTGGAATGTTCCTTGCTTCGCTGAACCTGGTGAGAGAAAAAGAAACAGGCACCATGGAGCAGATTAATGTAACGCCGGTTAAAAAGGTGCAATTTATTATTGCCAAATTGCTGCCGTTTTGGGTAATTGCACTGTTTGAACTGGCCATTGGATTGACCATTGGGAAGCTGCTATTTCAAATCCCAACGATAGGGAGTTTAGGGTTGCTGTTCTTCTCCGCAGGAATTTATATGTTGGTTATCCTGGGTTTTGGCCTGCTGATATCCACCATGGTACACACCCAACAACAAGCCATGCTGATCGCTTTCTTTTTCATGCTGATTTTCATTCTTATGAGCGGGGTGTTCACTTCCGTGGAAACCATGCCCGAATGGGCAAGGAAGCTCAATTTTATCAATCCCGTAGCGCATTTTATGTCGCTTACGCGGATGGTGCTGCTGAAAGGCTCTGAGTTAAAACATGTCTACCACACACAGATCATCCTTTTTATTTATGGAGGGCTGGTATTGTCACTGGCTACAATGAGGTACCGGAAGACGGTGTAGTGAATTATCAAAAAAGTTCTCATTTTGGGAATTATTTTTGTATCTTCGTATTGATTTTTTTAAGATGAGAAGAATATTTGCCAAAAGCACTTTAAGAGAATTTTGGGAGAAATACCCTGATTCGGAGCAATATCTTAAAACCTGGTATGAAACTGCAATGCAAGCAAATTGGAAAACACCCACTGATATCAAACAAAGTTATGCCAACGCAAGTATTTTAAAAGATAGCAGGGTGGTATTTAATATTAAGGGAAATACCTACAGATTAGTTGTTAGATTTAATTTTCCACATCAAATGGCATTTATCCGCTTTATTGGCGTAGATGCCGACTACGATAAAATTGATGCCAACACCATTTAAATAAATGATATGGAATTGAACCCTATTAGATCTGAAAAGGATTATAAGGAGGCCCTTAAAAGGCTGGAAACCATTTTCGATGCAAACCCGGATACGCCCGAAAGTGATGAACTTGAGATATTGGGTTTAATGGTAGATGAATATGAAAAAAAACATTATCCCATAGAAGCTCCTGATCCCATAGAAGCCATTAAGATTAGGATGGAAGAAATGAGCCTCAGGCAGGTAGATCTTATTCCTGAAATAGGTGGCAGAAGCCGTGTTTCAGAAATTCTTAACCGTAAACGCAGATTAACAGTAGAGATGATCCGTAAGCTGTCAGTCCGGCTGAATTTATCCGCTAATGCATTAATCAAAGATTACCAGGTAATCAAATAATGCGCAATAAGTATGCACAAGATGGGAAGCTAAAATTTCCAAATTATTATACATTTCACCTCACCTCACTCCCCAATCAATTCATCCAGCAATCGGGTGAATTTCGGGCTTGACCATTTGGCGGCACCGGTTTTAGCCAGGGCTATCCTTTGGTTTTTATCAATGATATAAGTGGTTGGAATGCTGGAGGCGGATAAGGCATCGGGTGGCGAAGATACGGGCTGCACAACCGGTATAGAATAGCCATTGTTTTGAAGAAATGTATTCACCTTCTGCTGTGTTTCATTGCTTACAAATAAAAATGCCACATCGTTTTTGTATTCATCATACAAAGCCTGTATTTCCGGCATTTCTGCCACGCAGGGCGGGCACCAGGTAGCCCAGAAATTCAAGAATATAACTTCATCTGTAAGCTCTTCAAGCGAAATATATTCCCCTTCGTAAGTGACTGCCTGCCAGGTTAAGTCGCTTGTTTCCAATTGTTTTCGCTTCTCGATGTCTTTGGTTTTGGGAGCTGTCATGGTAACACGGCTTACCCACTCCTTCAATTTCATACGGGTGGTGGGGATCAACAACAGGATAATCAGCAGAATGGTAACATAATCCATTATCTGTGAAAACAAACTCTTCTTTTTCTGCTTCTCGCGATAGTTATTCCACCAGGTAGTAATTTTACCAGCCATTGTATTTTTAAGGTATTAGTTTATTAAGAAAATGATAACCATCTGGTGATTCTTCCAGTCGCAAAACATAAGGAAACTTATTCAAATCAAGACAAAGATCAAAATCAGCAGAAGGTGCAAAATATTGGTTTTCATTTATGAAGAAACGCTTACCGGCCGTATTTCGTATCACTTCGCGCATTTTCCTGAAATCGGTATTCTCCTGCAGCAGCAATGACCTGATGTATTCTGCACAAAACGTATCTTCCTCAGTTTGATATTCGGCAGCATAGCCCATGCATACGAGCGACACTTGTTCGGGGGCTTTTTTTCTAAGGTATGCTGCAATTGCAGCGGCATTTACGAAGCTTCCCGTGAGCACTTCATCGGCCCCGGTAGCGTTCACCAAACCGCGGGTTCCGGCGCTTGTGGTCTGTATCACCGAACGACCTGTAAAATCAAAATCAATCAGATGTGAAGGGCTGTTTCCAAAGTCAAAACCTTCTACCTTTCGTTCGTCACGTTCACCCATAATCATCCAGTTGGGGTGCTGCTTTTTCAATTCAAATGCCCGTTCCACTGTGCCCACCGGCACTATTTTTTCTGCACCGCCATTAAAAACATAACAAGCCGTACTAAATGCCCTGAACACGTCAATCACCACGGCAATGCCGCGGGCATTTTGGGCTCCTTCTGTTAAATGCGATATTGTTATTTTCATGGATGCAAATATGGCATTTTTTTTTGGAGGAGCATACATTTTTCTACAATCAGGAAGGATAAACCAAGGATATATAAAACCCGTTCAGAACATTCGCTCATCATGCATTAGGGATAAATTGTTGCCAATAAAAAAGGAAATGTCTTTTATTGTGAAAAAAATCACAACATTTAGGGATTTCACAATTCATTTGGCCAACATATTTTTGTATCGTATAAAACATTAAACAATGAATCATGAAAACACTCTTTACTTGTTGCATCGCTCTATTTTTCTTCACAGCCCACCAGCACGCGCAGGTGTTCACAGAAGAATCAAGCCCTATTGAAATTAACAGCGCCATTATTATAGATAATGTGGTAAATACCAGTGGAGGCATTGCCACCGGCTATACGGCACTGGGATTATTTGATTTTAACGTTTCTTACAAACCTTTTAACGAAGGAATACTGAAAAATACGGAATTTTTTGGACATGTGATTAAAACAGGCGGGGGAGAACCTTCCGGCGAACTGATTGGTGATGTGCAGGTAGCTTCAAATATCGAAGGACGTTCTTCAAGGTTCGTGTATCAGCTTTTAATAAAGCAGAGAATTGGGGATTTTAATCTTTCTTTTGGTTTGCATGACCTGAATACTGAATTTATGACCAGTTCTTATGCCGGTGAATACATAAACAGCTCCTTTGGCATATTTCCAGCCGTGAGTTTAAATATTCCTGTTCCTATTTTCCCGGTAACTTCTTTGGGAGGTGTTGTGGCATATAACAAATCCAATTTCGATTTTGTGGCCGGTTTTTATAACCTGAACCACGATTACTTAGAGGAAGCTTCATTTGATTTATCTAATCATACTTTTCATAAGGGTTATCTTGGTGTTGCCGAAATGCGTTACCGTATACAAAATGGTGAGTATAAAATTGGTGGTTACCTGAAAGACTGTCATCCTGCACCTGATGCTGAGGGCATTACCCCTGAGCATGGCAAACGCAAGGGCAACGGATTTTATGTTATCGCCGATCAGCAAATTTATAAAACAGGAAACGGCATTAGCCTGGGTACCTTTGGGCAGGTAGGCATTACGCCTGATCAAACAAATTTTGCCCCGGAATACTATGGTTTAGGAGTTTCTGCTGAAAATTTTCAGAAAAGCTATCTGCCGGATTTTATCGGGGTGGCAGTTGGCACCGTTAACCTGCATGAATTTGATGCTATGGGCGAATTAATGGCAAACAGAAATGAAACTGTTATTGAACTGACTGCCAAAAAGGAATTATGGGAACGGTTTACCATACAGCCCGATATTCAATACATTTTATCGCCCTCAGGGGTTTACAACAATGCCCTGGTAGGCATTTTAAGATTACAGGTAGAATTAAATAAATAAGACACATATGAACCTATCAGAACTCGTTACCGGACAGGAAGCATACATATCACAGATAAATGGCGACAGCGCCGTTAAACACCGCATACATGAAATGGGCTTCGTCGGGGGCACAAAGGTTAAAGCTATAAAATCAGCTCCTTTTAAAGATCCCATTGAATATGAAATAATGGGCTATAAGCTCACCATAAGGCGTAAAGATGCCGAAATGATTATGGTAGAGCGTGAAGTATCAGAAAAAACAGTGCTGAAACAGCATAAGTTTATGCCTGCAGCAGCAGGTATTGAAGATGATAGTATTTTTAATAAAGTTCAGAAACATAAAGATACCCGGGAGTTTACCGTGGCCCTTGTGGGAAATCCAAATTGTGGCAAGACCACCATCTTTAACTTCGCCACGAAATCCCGTGAGCGGGTGGCCAATTATTCCGGTGTTACCGTGGCGGCAAAAGAAGCCTCATTCAATATTGACGATCATACTATAAACGTGATTGACCTTCCCGGTACATATTCGCTTAAGCCATATTCACCCGAAGAACTCTTTGTGTATGATTACCTGGCCAACCAGCGTCCCGATCTTGTGATTAATGTGATAGACGCGGGAAACATTGAGCGAAACCTGTTTCTTACCACACAATTGATTGATTTGGGTATCGATACAGTAGTGGCTTTTAATATGTACGATGAATTAAAGAAAACCAATACAAAAATTGATACCGAAGCTTTAGGTAAGATGCTCGGTATACCTTTCATACACACCATTGGCAAAAAAGGTGTGGGTATCAACGACCTATTTAAGGCTGCCATTGAGGTATACCAGTCAAAAAATGCCGTATCACGCAAAGTAAACATCAGCTACGGAAAAGAAATTGATGATGCCATTGCAGGGATACAGGCGGCTGTTGCAAGGGAAACTCCTGATGAAAAGCAATTGAGTAAGTTTGAAGCCATACAGCTTTTGGAGGGTACAACGATGCTCAATCAGCAGTTTAGCAAGGAGGTAAATGATTTCTGCAACAAGAGCAAAGCCAAAATCGAAAAGCAACTGGGTCATCGAATCAATACCGAAGTTGTGAATACCCGCTATGGTTACGTGCAGGGCGCCCTTGCCGAAACCTGCAAAGTAGGGACAAAACAAAAAATAAATCTCTCGCAAAAAGTTGATTCCGTACTCACCCATAAGTTATTGGGTCTTCCCATTTTCTTTGGCATTATCTGGTTTATCTTTTTTGCTACTTTTAAGTTGGGTGAAATCCCCATGAATGGTATTGATGGCTTATTCGGGTGGCTGGGTGGTATCTCATCAAGCATGTTGCCGGATACAGCTTTCACCACCTTGCTGGTAGACGGCATTATAGGCGGGGTAGGTGGGGTAATTATATTTCTTCCTAACATTATGATATTATTCTTCCTGATTAGCCTTCTCGAAGACTCCGGCTACATGGCACGTACCGCTTTTTTGATGGACAAAACCATGCATAAGGCAGGTTTGCACGGGAAATCATTCATTCCTCTACTGATGGGTTTTGGCTGCAACATTCCTGCGGTGATGGCCACGCGTACCATCGAAAGCAAGCGCGACAGGATGATTACCATGTTTATCATTCCCTTTATTTCATGCAGTGCCCGTCTGCCGGTTTATGTGCTGTTTATCTCTGCCTTTTTCCCAACATCGCAATCGCTTATCATGTTCTCCATTTATACCTTTGGCGTTCTGGCAGCCTTTGTAACAGCGATTTTGCTGAACAAAACATTCTTTAAGAAAGCTGGTACACCTTTCGTGATGGAGTTACCGCCTTACCGCATGCCCACTTTAAAAGCCGTGGGTAAACATACATGGTATAAAACCTCACATTTTGTAAAGAAAATGGGTACCATTATCCTTTTTGCCTCTATTTTGGTATGGGCGTTGGGTTATTTTCCACGCGATAAAGAAATCATTGCCAAATACGACCAGCAAGCCGCAGCCCTGGGCACTACCATGGGGCAGGACAAGGATGTTGAAGATGAATTAAATGCCATTAATATCACCCGCGATGCTGAATTGCTGGAGCAATCATACATTAGCCGAATAGGAAAATTCCTCGAGCCCGTTTTTGCTCCTTTGGGTTTTGACTGGAAAATGTCGGTAAGCGTGCTTACCGGTGTAATGGCTAAGGAAGTGGTGGTAAGCTCCATGGGTGTACTCTACCATGCTGGCAGTGATGCCGATGAAACCAGCCATTCGCTCATAAGCAAGCTGCAAGCGGATAAAGAACAACGGCAGGTACCGGTAACAGCATACCTGAGCTTTCTGATATTTGTATTACTGTATTTCCCCTGCCTGGGAACCTTGATTGCCATTAAAAAAGAAACGGCTGGCATGCGTTGGACTCTTTTGGCAGCCATATATCCACTTGTATTTGCATGGTTAATATCCTTTGGTATATTCCAGATCGGGGGATTATTCTAATCGACTTTTATCGTCACACATAGCCCGTTTTAATTCACTCAGCCACCCTTTGTCTTTTAGATGGAGGGTGGTTTTTTGAGGAGGCATTTGCAAAAGAAAAAGTTCTCTTTTAATTTCTATACTCAAAACTCACACTCCTAACTGTTGCTGTCTTCCATCGCTACCCCTCTTTCAAGGGGAAGTACAACGCACGTTTATTATTCAGAGTTTTCTTGCATTTATATTCTTCCCCTGGCATTCTTATTCACAGTGTGCTGCCAGCTCACCCCCTTCAGGGGGCCGGGGGGTGAGGAAGGATTGCAGAACGCATCACCCTGCTAACTCTCACATCCCCTAAAGTGAAGAAAAAAAAGGCCATCCTAACCGGACAGCCTTTTTATCAGTAAAGATTTTTTTTTGACAATTAGTGACAACCGCCACCGCAACCACCATCATCACCACAATCTTCGCAGCCTCCTGCGCCGTGGTTATGCACATGACCATGCGATAATTCTTCCTCTGTGGCATCACGAACTTCTGTTACGGCGCCTGTGAAGAATAAAGCATCTCCTGCCAGCGGATGATTGAAATCCATGACAACGGCATCATCTTTAATTTCAGAAACAGTGCCATTCAAACGGTTACCGTTTTTGTCCATCATTGGAACTGTGTTTCCTATCTGTAATAATTTTTCGTCGAGTTTACCATCAACTACAAAAACTTCCTTTGGTACATCAACTACTTTATCATCTGAGGCTTCACCGTAGGCTTCTTCGCTGTTTAGTTTGAATTCAAAAGTATCTCCGGGATTTAAACCACTGAGATTCTCTTCAAACTTAGGTAAAAGATTTCCTGAGCCGTATAGAAACTGGAGGGGAGCATCTTGTTTTACTTCTTCAAGGGTGTTCCCTGATTCATTGTCGAGTTTGAGTGTGTACGTTACCGATACTACTTTCTTATCTGCTACTTGCATAAGCTTGTTAATTATATTTCCGATTTATTTTATTTACAGCAAAATAAAACCATATAATTATGAAATCAAAGTTTATGGGACTTATATTTTATATAAATAACATGCACCATTTTATTTTAGGGCATCGAAAAGCACCTCTGCCGGGTGCAATGCACGGGTTCCGGTTCCATCTGAAATCTGGTGCCTGCAACTGGTTCCGGGGGCTGATATGGTTTTATCCTTTGCCTTTCGAACTTCAGGGAACAGGACCAGTTCGCCCACTTTCATTGAAATATCATAATGTTCTTTCTCATATCCAAAAGATCCTGCCATGCCACAACAACCGGAATTAATTTCCTTTACCGTATAATTTTCCGGTATAGAAAGAACTTTCAGTGTGCTGGCGGTAGATGCCACTGCTTTTTGCTGGCAATGTCCGTGCAAAAGTATTTCTTTTTTATCTGTGGTAAAAAGTCCGATATCTATATTTCCTTTTTCCAGTTCATCTGCCAGAAATTCTTCAAAAAGGAAACTACGTATTGCAAGCGACTGTGCCTTTTTATGATAATCTCCCCGGGCAAGATCGGGATATTCATCCCGGAAGGTGAGTAAGGCAGAGGGTTCAATTCCTATCAATGGCGTTTCATCGGTTACTTTGTCATAAAAGTGGCGGATATTTTTTTCGGCAATCTTCCTCGACTTGCGCAGAAATCCTTTACTCAAATAAGTCCTGCCACTTTCAGAATGATTGGTAACATGCACCTTGTAACCTAAAATGGTCAGTACCTGTATGACTTTAATACCAATTTCCACATCATTGTAATTGGTGAATTCATCGTTAAATAAATATACCTCACGCGAATTTACAGGTAAGGTTGCATGCAACTTTTTAAGGTTTTTCCGGGCCCATCTTTTTAGCGTTTCTTTATATAAAAGTGGAATGCTCCGTTTTTTAGCAAACCCTAATGAACCTTTCAAAATTCCTGACAGTGCCTTATTTTTCAAAAAGAAGTTATACAAAACAGGCAGAGCAGTTCCGAGATGGTTAAATTTTGAGATATTCGCTATCATAAAAGAACGGAGCGGCACACCATTGGCATCATAATAATGTTGCAGAAACTCGGCCTTTAATTTTGCCATATCCACGTTTGATGGACATTCAGACTTACATCCCTTACATGAAAGACATAAATCGAGAACTTCTTTTATTTCCTGATGATCAAAACGATTTTTCTTTTTGGAATGTGTCAGATATTCCCGCAACACATTGGCGCGGGCGCGGGTAGTGGTATTTTCATCACGGGTTGCCTGGTAACTGGGGCACATGGTACCTCCAATGATTTCAGTTTTGCGGCAATCACCACTACCATTACACTTTTCTGCCATACGCATCAGCCCGTCGGATTCCGGATACCGAAAATAAGTCTTAAAAGAGGGTGTTTCAGCACCAGGTTCATATCTGAGTTGGGAGTTCATGGCAGGGGTATCCACAATCTTACCTTTGTTAAAGACTTTTTTAACATCCCAGGTATTTTTTATATCTTTCAAAAGTTGATAATTCTGATCACCTACCATTAGTGGGATAAACTCACCACGCAAGCGTCCGTCGCCATGCTCACCACTAAGAGACCCCCTGTATTTTTTTACCAGCATAGCCGTTTTTCGTGCTACGGTTCTGAAAAGTTCAACATCTTTCGGGTCTTTTAAATTCAATACGGGTCTCAAATGTAATTCTCCGGTAGCAATATGCGCATGATAAACACAATCCAGGTTGTATTCTGAAAGCATTTCTTTAAATTCGGCAATATAATCCGGTAATACTTCGGGATGTACAGAAGTGTCTTCAATTACAGAAACAGGTTTGGCATCGCCGGGAATATTTGATAATAAGCCTAATCCTGCTTTTCGTAAAGCCCAAACCCTGCCAATATCTGCGCCTGTTACCAATGGAAAATGATATCCCAGTCCGGCATCTTTTAATTCTTTTTCCAGCCGGCCCACAATATCTTCAATCTCTTCCTGACTTTCACAGGCAAACTCTATTACCAGTATGGCAGCCGGATCTCCTTTAATAAAGAATCTGTTTTTTCTTTGCTCAATATTTTCTTTGTTGCAGGAGAGAATAATATCATCAATAAGTTCAATAGCACCGGGTTTATACCTTAATGCCACCAGATTGGCCTTCATGGCTTCCTCCAGAGAATTAAAATGTGCACATAATAATCCCTTATTTTTGGGAGGCAAATCCACCAGATTCAACTTTATTTCACTTACAAAAGCCAGTGTTCCTTCTGAACCGGCAATCAGTTTTGAAAAATTAAAAGGTGTTTCTGTATCAGAAAAAGGAGCAGTATTCAGCAACAAATCAATGGCATAGCCGGTATTTCTTCTTTTAACCCTTGGATCAGGGTATTCTTTGATTATATTTTCCTTGTTTTTACTGTCTGATAAAATGCTGTGGATGTGGGTATAAAGCTTCCCTTCTAAACCGGGGCTTTCACATTTCAGGGTAAATTCATCTTTGCTAAGATCTGAGAATTCAACTACGCTTCCATCACTAAGTACTGCTCTTACAGCCAGCAAATGATCACGTGTACTACCATAGATAAGCGAGTGGGCACCACAGGCATTGTTTCCAACCATACCGCCAAGCATGCACCGGTTGGCTGTAGAAGTTTCAGGTCCAAAAAACAACCCATGGGGTTCTAAAAATTTATTTAATTCATCCAGTACGATTCCTGGTTGTATGCGTATCCATTTTTCCTTTTTATTGAGTTCAAGGATGCGGGTCATGTGCCGGCTGATGTCCGCCACCATTCCTTTACCTACAACCTGACCGGCTAACGAGGTGCCGGCGGCACGTGGAATTACAGTCAGATTATGTTTACCGGCAAAAGTGACAATTTTTTGTATATCAGATTCATTTTTCGGACGTGTAACAGCCAGGGGCCTTTCCCTGTAGGCTGAGGCATCCGTGGAATAAATGGTCAAATGAACATCATCTGTATATAAATCTCCGTCAAGTTCCTTGCGCAAGTCTTCAAATCCTGAAGATTCTACTATTTTTTCCATGTATGTGCTGTTTAAGTGCTAATAAGAGGATAAAAGTAGGAAAATTATTGGTTAGCTAAACAACACAAACTTAATTTAAAATACATTTACGTAGTGGTTATAAGAAAACGCCAACTTCTACGCTGACGCTTGCCAAAAAATGCTCATTTACATAATTATGGCTTCGGAATCCTTATATTTTTATGCAGAAAGTAGGTTGGGAAGAAAAAGTATTTTTCTAAACATACTTTACCAAAATTCCTTCATCAAAACTATTAATAAAGAATTCTTAGTATTATGATTTACAATTGAATAAAAAATAGTTCTATTTTCTGGTGTCCGTGCTTTCGAAAATCTTATCTGCAGATTTTGCTATAAAACCACTGTATAAATTTCCATTCTCATCTTTAAAGCGTTTGGCAAACTCATAATAGCATGCCGGAATAGGGTAGGTACCCTCCTTAAAAATAACAGGAACCACCTCTGCCATGGTGCTGGATTGCTGCAGTAATTCTTCGGGTGTACCTTTTATTTCGCCACCGGAAGTGTTTAATTCAAAGCCATTATCTTTTAAAAACTGGTTAACCTTTTCAAGTGTATCAAATTTTTTCAATGTATTTACACTTACGGTAAAATGATTGGCTCTAAAACCATATACATACAACCATGCTGCATATTCCGAATGTTTCAGTAATTCCTGGTAGGTGGCATATTCCGGCAATCCCCAGCAATTCCCTGAGAAAATCAACTCATCAGATTCCAATAACTTCGCTGGAATATTATCCAAACATTCCTGGATAATTTTTTTCACTGCCTCAGGAAATTCCTGCAATCGAAGCTCGCTGATAAAAACCCTTGGAGCATTTGGATCATTGGGCAGTTCAAAATGCCTGGCATCAAGTTTTTTCTGCTTAAAATCATAAGATCCCATTTCCACATACCCGTTTTTTAGGAAAATTTTAGACAACACATTAATGTTTACACGGGAATCATTAAAGGTACGGAATGCAATATGATCATTTACCACTTGTTCTCCATGGTCGGTAAATAAATCGTGAATTCTTTTTGCGGAAGGATTTTGGGTAATGTAACCATTCCATAATCGGGTAAAAATTTCATTTAAATTCATAGTAGCCGGTTTTAAAGTGATATAAAGACCTGAATAGGTGTTTCACAAAATTTAAAATATTTAATGATAAAGCCTAATAAATTAAACTGTTAAAAAGCACATTTTCTTTGAATTATGAGGGCTTTAAAAAATGTTCAATTGCCAAAATTTCATTATATTTAACACTTTAAAGATGTTTAATTAAAATGCTGTAAATCAATGGGTTTAATTTCAGAAATTATTGAAAATGCAAAAAGACATAAGAAAAAGATAGTATTGCCTGAAGCTCCCGAGGAACGTACAATTAAAGCTGCTGATATAATCTTAGGAGAGGAGATCGCTGATATTGTTCTTTTAGGTTCAAAGGAAAACATCCTGAATGAAGGAAAAAAATATG